>DTRI01000161.1:0-7471 GCA_012966015.1 Flavobacteriales bacterium
GGAGGCAGATTCAGTAATAACGAATGCGTCAAGAATGTATCAATTTGCAGGAACACAGGAATATTCTACACGCCAAGCAGATAATCCGAATGGAGCAAATTATAATCCGTTTCATATGGACTATACTGCTGATAATTTTGGCGTTGCCGGGCTTAAAACTTATATGTTTGCTGTTACGGGCCTAGAACATGGAAAAGAATATGATGTTGTGTTTATTCATGATAATGATGTCTATAGTGGAAGCGGTGGCGCAGCAGGCAATCCTCTCCAGGGTTCTCCTACATCAATTTTTCAGAATCTCGAAATTGATAATGGAGCATTTGGTCTTTTTGTTTCAAAACCAGGGACTGATGTAAATAGTTTAAATAAACATAATTTAATATATGACTCTACTGCCACCGGATTATTTCAGGTGGTGCAGACAGGACAGGTGGTCGTAGAAAAGGCTGCTTCAACTACGGCTCCAACTGAAACTTTTATATATACCGGAATTCCTATGCCTCATGCCGATAACAGTTCTCTTTTTCTTTCTTGGAATTCTTTACTTGACCCTGCAACAGTAAATATCAGTACGGCATTTACGAAAGATGATACTCCAGTAACAACAAATTGTCCTTGGTTAAATCTTGGACTTATGGATATAAAAAATTCATACGAAGTAGATATAATTCCAGGGCATACATTGACGAGCCATCTTTCGGCAAATACTGATACATCCATTGCCACCCAAGATATTTCTTTTACCAACGGCTCGCCAAACAACGATCAGTTGGTATCTTGGGTTTTATATTCAGAAAAAGGAAATGCCTAAAAAAATATGGACAGAATAGTTTTAGGAAAACATGCAAATACTGATTTAGGCGTAGGGCTTTTTATATCAAATCCTGCGGCGAACGTCCTAGATCCCCTGTATGCCCTGGGCGGAAATTTGGCATTTGATTCATCGGGTTCTGTTGTGGGCAGTATGCATGTAATTCAGACTGGTTCGTTTGTCATTGAATGTGAAAGAGTTCCGATTCCTTATGCAGCAAATCTTACTTCATATACAGGCAGTAGCGGTACTGGGTGGATAGTCGAACCAGACTTGGATAGTGATGGTGCCCTTGGTGCCCCCGGCGGTGTATATTTGGACACGGGGAGTGCGGATATACCAGTACCGAGCGGACTTCCAGAAGGAGTTATCCCAGAAGTTGCTCTTCGTTTTGCCGTAGGAAATTCTTCTGGACACTTTCATCCTTGGTATGCGAACACGGTCCCCGTCAACGTGGGAACATCCGTGAATTTTAAGGGCGGGAACTGGGACGATTGGGAGTATGGGAACAGTAAAGAAATTGTTCATATGGATAGTCCTTGGGTAAGATTTAAATGGGGCGGAAAATCTATTCAGACAATGACACAAGATGAGATGCAGTTTGCTGAATTTGTTGATCAAAATAATTTGGCAACACTTCCTCTTTATAATGCAGACGGCACCGTAGACCTTACAAAAACCCCAGAAGAAAAATACAAAGAAGTTTTACATCCGGCAGATACTGCATACGGAAGAATAAAGGGAGCGACAGGTCTTATCTATTTTGCAAACTCGACAAATTTGCATGTAGAGGCACATATGACCCCCACTCATTCTGGATTGAGAACGCCGACGAGAGAAAATATTAGACAGATAAATGAAAATTTGGCGGCATATAAGGCGGAAAGACCATCACATTTGGATTTAACAGAAACCATAAAGTATCCAGAACTCAATGCGCTTTGGACAAATGCGATTGATGATCTGGCTCATTTTGCATATCCAACATCTCCAAATTTTACAGATACTCTTTATGAACATACCAAAGTGTTTAGGGCAGACGGGACCAGTTATGGTCGGGGCACTTATTATATGAATCCATATGGAGATGTGGGAGAGCAGAAAGATAAAGATGTTGATTTTTCCGAGCGAGACAAAAGATACCGTTGGATAGAAAATTCTATCACAGGAGCCGTAGCTCCTGCTTCGGGAACTCAGCCCGCCGGGACATGGGGTGGGACGGCAGGCCCGCAGAATCCCGGCCCACAATATACTTGGGGGAGTATGGATTCTTATAATAGAGATACTCGAACTCTGCCGAACGTGGCGGCCGCCCGCCGCTATGATGCATATTTTGAAGCCAATGACCTGGACTGGCCAATGATTGATTCGACGGAAATGCCGCCATCGGCGCTCATGTTGGCTGTCTTTCCTGGGGAGACGATTTTCCGCCTTAGACATTTTGTACAAAAAATTAAAGGACAAGGCTTCGCTGGCACCTGGACATATAATAGCGAGCAGGAAGCCCAAGCCGTTATTACTAACACCGAATCGCCCGAAGGGGTTCAACACGCCTTAAATTTTGGTGGTGTAACCCCTCCAAATTTTGATTCTTTGGGATGGATTAGGGAGCAAAATGATAATCTGCCGTGGAAGCCAGCTAATATCGATCAATGGCCAGGAATTCTTACTGACACTTCTCCAAGCGGAATACAGGCAAGTGAAATGAATATTAGTTCTCCCCAAAATCTGACAAACATAAACATATGGGAAAATGGACAATATGTAGACGAGTGTTGGCCCGGACACTTCGGCCACAAAGAAAATTTTTATCAGTTTTTTGCTTTTGAAGAATTTCTTACGAAGATATACACCACAGAAGAGACGGGAAAGGGGTTTGGTACATTCAAACTCACATTTAACTGGGGCCAAACCCCTGTGCTTAAATCGGCCTGGACTTCTTTATGGAATTATGATTCGTTGAATTATGATTCCCATGCTCCATTTGCCCGAGCCAAAAATCCAGACGGATGGTATGGTCATCCATCAGAGTTTTTTGTTAATCCATTTTCAAATGCAACCCTTACTTTTAATACTCATTTCCCTCCTCCGTATGATCCGACATATACTGCAAAGAATTCAGATGGAAGGCTGGGACTTTATGATTATAAGACCAAGGATGGTATTGAACCAGGCCCAAGAAATACATATCTCCCCCTGTCAAATCCCACGCGCCCACAGACAGGACTTAATGCATGGTTGGGAGGGCATAATACAGATATTGCAAGGTTTGGTTCTGGTTCTGGTAATATCGTTCATTCTCCCGGTTTAAATTTTGAGGCGCTTTCGGATCACCAGGGAAGTATGGGGTTGGGTGGCGCAGGCTCAAAGACATCATTAAAGTCTGAAGATTGTTGGAATACTTATTACTGTTCTTATGTTTTATATGGTCATTCTACTTCGACTGGTAGTGTACAGATTTCTCAACAGGAACATAAGACATATACATTTACTGCGGCATCAAAAACTGTTCCTTCTTATAACCCAGCGACCATTCCAGTTGCAAGGAATTCTACTGGACCGCTAGGAGACATTTATCAAGAACAAAAACATGGGTCACACAATGTAGGTTCTGGTAAAGATTACGGGCACAATCGATTTACTGGAGGATTGTCATGGACAAATTTAGTTTTTCCAGATGATTTTGTGGGGACAGTAGGAGATTCAGCCACAGATCCTTTTCACGACCGTAGGGATGCATCGAAGAAAATTTATGGAAATGTTGATATAATTTTAAATTTTCCTGCCGGAGAATTTTATGGGTCAACTCGTTTTAATTATACGAGCGTTGTACTCACTCCCGATCCGGTTATTACTCTTGACTTTTCTGATAGCAAATGGAATAGGTCTGGGCCCGAAAATGCCAAGATAAATGTGAAAATACTTGTGGGTGGAGTGATGATTGGTGGTGGTGGTGCCGGGGGCGGAGGAAGTAAAAACCAAGACGGGCTGGGCGCAGAGGTGCTAATTGATCTTTCCGCAACGGGAAAAAATCAACTCGTCCAACAATATGACGAATTTGGAAATCCAATTATTTGGGGCACACACAACACATTAAGGCAGGGCGGCAGCGGCGGCCATGGCGGGGCTGGATCTTATTTGGATACTCTTTTTATGTCCGTGCGGGAACGGAATCAAATTGTCGGAGGGAGTGATTCTGTAACTTTTGACGGAGACTATCCTGCTCCATATAAACGATTTCATTATGCTGGTGTGGGCGCGAGTGGGCCTGGTTGGGGAACGGGAATTTTGGTGGGTGTCGAGAATCCGGTCGAACTTCCGCTTGCTCACATAGGAAAAACATATGGCTTCGATGCGCTTAATATTGGAGTTCATAATCCACACAATCCGAGTGGTCGATGGCCAGACGAAACCAAGGGTGCTGAGTTTTGGCCTAATGTTAATGGATTTGCTTCTAATTGGAGAACCACTCTCAACTTGTCGGGTTCAATAGTTTCTCCGCCAGGAGGTGCCAGCCTTAGTCCAAGCACGCAGACTGGCGGGTATATTGAAACAGATCCAATTACTGGAGAAGATTCCGTTTATTTTATACCTTATGCAGATAATCATACCAGCATTGTACAACCAATATCTGGTGGAAATGGGGGAGATGTTGTCCATGTTATTGCCAATCCAGAAAAACATCCCCTGATTGACCTTGAAATAATTGCATTGGACGGATCACAAATAGCATCTGGTGCAGGAGGAATGGGCGGAGGCATAGGAGAAGATGCCTCAGAAATTCCATTGCAGCCCGCAGGAACGCACGGACTTATGGGACAAACTTTTACTGGAAGTACTGCCGAAGGTGTAAACGAAACTGAAAATATAGATGCCGGATCTCATGGTCGGGCCCGTGGAGGCTTTGCCGGATATTTGGTGTCTTCTCTCGATAACTCTTATACAAATCCTGTATTAGTTCGTAATGAAAATAAAACGTTTAAAGCAGGGAAAGTAACCATCGCATCTGAAAATTATATAGGAGGGGTTGCAGCAGTCAGCCCCATAACTTTGAACGATAGTTCCAACGTATCTAGGACTGTTTATGATGTCACCGTACCCGTGGGGGGTGCCGATCATGGTTGGCCAACTCAAATAAAAGCAAGAGATCCTGGTATTTCTGCGGCATTGTTGGTATTTAATAATGATTCAGAAGCAATCACCACCTGTTGGTTATTGAACGGCACATCATCAGTTTTAGATGCCACTCGTCCCATGCAAAGCAATGGGGAAGATCATTTTGGAACTCGATATTATACCCCAGGAACGGAGTAAGTAAATCTTCATGTCAAAAGAGTATTCTGCAAATATACAATTTATAGATACCTCAACTAGAACATGTGGTATAAATGTTTTTCATAACGACTATGTTGTTGCTTCAAACAACGTATTGTATGATTTGGGGATAAATGACGACGGCACGGCAAATACGCAATGGATACGATCTAAAATAATAAAATATATTATGTTATATGATCAAACAATTAAGACAGAAACAAAACCAATTTTTGTAAACACATCAGGGGGAGAATAAATAGACATGAGAGTTGTTTCTATGTTTGTGACAAAAGATCATTTTCTTTTTATATTAAAAAGTAATGAAATAAATGATGAACTATATGCTGCCGAAGGACTTCCTGCGGGCAACCCTATTGGATTTTTATCGGAAGGAAATGCTTCGACTTTTAAGAAAACAAATTTAAATAGCTCTTGGGAATTATATTCAAGTAATCACAATTCCCCTAATTTGCATGTTCGGTCACAGAATTCTTTGTTTGGTGCCGTGGCAGAAACTGATAATGTTGTATATGTCAATATCATTCCAAGAGAAGATGCAAATTTAGGAGAATGGAAAAATATCAATAATGCAAACGAGAACGAGAACAATGCAATTCAAAATACAGATACGGCATTTCAACTTGGAGCGCAATGTCTGGTCGATGTGACGCGAGACATTAATACCTTTGAAATTATTTCATCTTCTACTTCTATAACAGAATCTGATATTGATATTTCGTTTTAACCAATAACGATGAGGAGAATAATAAAGTGCTTGCAGCAAAAACATTATATGCATATGATAAATCTACAGGAAAGATTAAATATACTATAGACAATCCAACTCCGGCACAGATAAATTCAATTGCAAGTCGAGGAATTGATTGTCATGTTGATTTGGCCGGGAAATCAATTGTAGGATCATATGTTTCTCAAAATACTCATACTGGACAAACAATAGGGGTTAGGCCTATTAGAACCATGAACGTTTCTCTTAGTAATACAACTCTTGTGGCCAACGGCACAGATGTTGTTACTCTTTTTGATATAGCTCCCGGCGCGACCGTAGAGATACCAAATGATAATTTTAAATTTATTGCAACCGAATCTGATAACAGTATTGAATTTACAGCTAATGGAATATCGTCGGTAGATGTATCAAAAAATTATATTCGATTCGTCATGTCTGGTTATGGTTACTATGATGGAATTGGTGTGATAAGTCTTATAGCAGAGGAGCTATAATGAAATTTCAAAAAGACATTTCTGACCCTCCTGTTGCACCAAAACAAGCAGAAGAAGAGAAGAAGCACGTTGATGGTAGAAATCCAGAAATAGTAAAGAGAATTAAGGAAGACCGCAAAATACTGAATCGCGTGGAGGCTGGGGCTCTTTCACTAAGGAAGATGTCTCCGTTAAATAATCAACACCATTCGCACCATGCAAGAACGTCCTCTTATCCCCCAATGGCGGTTCAGTTGGATATGTTATGGCATGATATTGATTCTGGAAAAATTAGTGCGAACACTACGGCAGAGGGAACGTGGTATCAAAGAATTAAAATAATCAAAGAAAATAACCCTTTGCCTAAATAATACAAAAAGGAAGCTATTGCATATGGCCAGCAGAATACAAAATATAACTATAGATCAGGGGGCAGATTATCTTGGGACGTTTGTTGCATATTCTAGTAAATCTGCGACAACACCAAAAATTATAACAAATTTTACTGCAAATTCACAGATACGAAAAAGTTATTATCATGCAAATGCTGCTTTGACATTTGCAACAGAGGTTACTCTTCCTGCTACGGGGACGTTAGAACTAACTGCCAATAATCTACAAACGTCTGCATTGGCTCCCGGAAGATATGTATATGATATTGAAATTGCTTCAAATGGAGTTCCGCCCACAAAAACTAGAATAATCGAAGGAATTGTAACAGTAACTCCAGAATCAACAAAGATAGGATAACATGGCAAATCCAACAACAAGAGAAGAGTTTAAAACATATTGCCTTCGCAAGTTAGGTTGGCCGGTCCTTGAAGTCAACGTTGACGATCTTCAGTTAGAAGATCGAGTTGATGATGCTCTTCGGTTTTGGCAGGAATACCATTTTGATGGCACCGAAATGGTTTATTATTCGCATCAAGTGGATGGCGATGATATTACGAATAAGTATCTTACGCTAGGGACTGCCGAGGCAGCATCGGTTCTGGGTATTAGTAGTATGATAAATTTATCAACCAGAACGAGTGGAATGTTTTCTATTAAATATCAATTGTTATTGAATGATTGGGCAACCTATAGCACCAAAGGCACCCGCGAAATGCAGAACTATTG
>DTRI01000161.1:7487-12412 GCA_012966015.1 Flavobacteriales bacterium
TCGATGATTGATGATCTTATCAATGGCATGGAGAATATTAGATTCAATCGAAAGACAAATAAAATATACCTTGACGTAGATTGGGGAACTGAAGTTAAAGAGGGCGATTTTATTGTATTTGAAACATATCAGGCAGTTGATGAAACTGCTCCGGCAAATGCAGAAGTATGGAATGATATGTTTTTGAAAAGTTATGCGACTGCACTTATAAAAGAGCAATGGGGAATAAATCTTAGTAAATTTGAAGGAGTGCAATTGCCCGGCGGGGTAACTCTCAATGGTCGGGCAATTCTTGAGGATGCCCGAACAGATATAGAGGCACTACGAGATCAGATGTCATTGAGGTTTGAGCTTCCTGTCAACTTTACGGTGGGGTAAAATGACTCATGCCTACAAATTTTTACATTAATAATATAGAAAATTCTTCAGAACAAAATCTTATTCATGATTTGCTTATTGAAAGTATTAAATTTTATGGAATTGATATGTACTGGCTTCCTAGAACAACCTCATTATTTGTTGATCAAGTTTTGGGAGAAGATACTTTATCATCATATACACAGGCATATTCTATTGAAATGTATATTAAGAATGTAGAGGGGTTTGAGGGAGAAGGAGAATTTCTTTCTAAATTTGGTTTGGACATTCGAGATCAGGCTACATTTACAATGGCCACCCGAAGATTTGATCAACTTGAGGCAGAAGAAGCTATTCCTGGGGGCGGAACTGCTCCGTTTGTCAGACCACGAGAAGGAGATTTGGTATATCTCCCCTTGAGTAAAGATTTATTTCAAATACAATTTGTGGAACACGAATCTATGTTTTACGCGGTAGGAACTCTTCCTATTTATGATTTGCGTTGTGAATTATTTGTGTACAATAATGAAATAGTTGCTACTGGAATTGCGGATATTGATGATCGTATTGCCGCATATAAACATACATCGACAATGCCCGAAGGAACCACGGTTGATAATAAAAAGATTCAAGATCAGGCAAATACAATTCTTGATCACTCTGACCCCAGTCCATTTGGGAGTTTTTAATCAATGTTAGGGACAACATATTCACATGGGTTAATTCGAGATTATATTATTTCGTTCGGAACCCTTTTTAATGATATTAAAATTAATAGGCCTTCAGGCGATGGCGTGACCACCGCAACGATAGCAGTCCCCTTAATTTATTCTCCAAAAAACAAATACCTTTCGCGAATTGAAGAGGATCTTAATTTTGACAAACCCATTGCAATGAGGCTCCCGGGAATGTCATTTGAATTATTGTCTATGACTTATTCTGCTGAGCGTAAATTAAATACAATGCAAAGAATATTCAAGGCAAACACCGCATCGAATACAAGTTTAAGTTATACATATTCTCCTGTCCCCTATGATTTTATGTTTCAATTGAATATATTTACAAAAACAATAGAAGATGGCTCCCATATTGTAGAACAGATTCTTCCATATTTTACTCCTGAATTTACAATTAGTCTAAAGGGTGCAACCGACCTGGACATAAATGTAGACATGCCTATTGTATTAAATTCAGTCGCTATGGAAGATAATTATGAAGGAACATTTGAGGAGCGCCGGGTAATTGCATGGACTCTTGATTTTGCACTCAAAGGAACGTTGTTCGGTCCAATAGTAGATGGTAAGACAATTAATACGGCAGTAATTAATTTTCATGCGAACACAATATCATCTAATACATTTGAAATATCAACGATCCGTCCTGCCATGTATGCAAACGGAACCCCAACAACAGATGTTGAAATTAGTGTGTCTGCCAATAACATTTCTGCAAATGATAATTATGGAATCGCAACAGATTATTCTTCTTTCTTGGGTGACTAATATATGGAAAAACTAAAAGATATTGAACTTGTGCCTTCGTCGGACGTAAGTATTGTATCCGAACAGGAAAGGCATATCCATCAGGACGAAGACTACGAATACATCCGAAACAACCTGAAGGACATCATCGGAAAGGGTTCGGATGCCCTTGATGGGATTCTTGAGCTTGCGCGAGATTCCGATCACCCACGCGCCTGGGAAGTGGTCGGACAGATCATGCGACAACTTGCCGAAACAAACAAAGACCTCATTGAACTTCAGAAGGACATGAAGAAAATCAAGGACGAAGAGGGTGCCAAGAAGATCACGCAGAATGCAATCTTTGTTGGCTCGACCAATGAACTCCAGAAATTCCTTCGGGGTCAGGGTCATGTCAGCCAGAAAATAAAAGATGCAAGAAAGAAACTTGATGGGAGATAATGCATATCTAGGCAACCCGCTTTTGAAACCGGCTGGGGTTCCTCATGATTATACTGAAGAAGAGCTTTCTGAGTATATAAAATGCTCGAAGAAGCCCCAATATTTTATTGAAAATTATATTAAGGTAATTCATGTGGATGAAGGTCTGATCCCCTTTAAGCTATACAAATTTCAAAAAGAAATGGTCAAGACGATCCATGACAATCGATTCTCCATTTTTTGCACCCCGAGACAGGTAGGCAAGTCAACCACAGTTGTTGCCTATTTCCTTTGGTATATCCTGTTCAACGAATCGGTCAACATTGCCATCCTGGCCAACAAAGGCTCACTTGCACGGGACATCCTCGGCAGGCTCCAGCTTGCATACGAGAATCTTCCAGATTTCTTGCAGCAAGGAGTATTGATATGGAACAAGGGCAATCTTGAAATTGAAAATGGTTCCAAGGTGGTTGCCGCATCCACTTCCAGTTCGGCAATCCGTGGTGGTTCCTATAACATGATTCTCTTGGACGAGTTTGCATTCGTCCCACCAAACATTGCAGACGAGTTCATGTCCTCTGTCTATCCTACAATTTCTTCGGGTACGTCCACAAAGATTGTGGTAGTTTCCACTCCGAATGGCCTGAATCATTTCTATAAAATGTGGGAGGATGCAAAAGAAAAGCGAAATAATTATGTCCCTCTTTCAGTTCATTGGACAGATGTTCCCGGCAGGGATAACCTGTGGAAAACCGAGACAATCCGAAATATCGGCAAGGAACGCTGGGCTCAGGAATTTGAAGGAGAGTTTGTTGGTGGATTAAATACCCTCATTTCGGGAAGCACCCTGAAGAACATGGTGTTCAAGAATCCGGCAGAAAAAAACAAGGGGCTTGATATATATGAACCTCCAAAGGAAGACCATTTATATATGATAACGGTGGATGTGTCGCTCGGAGAGGATCTTGATTATTCTGCATTTTCAGTTATTGATGCAACAGATGTTCCATACAGACAGGTTGCCAAATATCGCAATGCATCCATTACTCCGTTGATATATCCAAATGTCATTGCATCGGTTGCCGAAAAATATAATCAAGCCTATGTTCTTGTGGAAATCAATGGCATCGGGAAACAGGTTTCTGATATACTTCATAATGAAGTTGAATATGAAAATTTGGTGATGATTTCCACGCGGGGACGGGCAGGGCAGGTATTTGATTCCGGGTTTGGGAAAGGAACTACGGATCTGGGGCTCACCATGTCAAAGAAGGTTAAGCAGATTGGATGTTCCATGCTCAAGAGTCTGATTGAAGAGAATAAATTGATTGTGAATGACTTTGATACTATTTCAGAATTATGTTCTTTCGTTGCCAAGGCAGGATCATACGAAGCTGATGTTGGATGTCATGACGATCTTGTGATGTCCTTGTTGTTGTTTGCATGGCTAACTTCTCAACCACATTTTAAGGATATTACAGACCTTGACCTCCGAAAGCAACTTTTGGAAGAGAAGATGCGGCTTCTGGAAGATGATATTCTGCCGTTTGGGTTCGTGGATGCCGGGATGAATGGAAGCGATGAATCCTTTGTTGATGCAGACGGCCAGGTCTGGTTCACCGTACCTACTTGAAAATTCTATTTTTTATAAATATTGGGGAATAAGTTTATGGGATAATATGTATTGCCATATTCCTAAAGGAGATAAAAAATGCCATTTCAAGTATCCCCCGGTGTAAATGTATCAGAAATTGATTTGAGTACAGTAGTTCCTGCCGTATCGACTGCCACGGGCGGTTTCGCAGGGCATTTTCGATGGGGTCCAGTAGAAAAAGTTACCCTTATTGGAAATCAAGATCAATTAGCTACAGTCTTTGGGTCGCCAACGACTGCATCAGACGCAAATACCGCAGAATCTTTCTTTACTTGTGCAAATTTTCTCGACTATGCCAATGCATTGCAGGTAGTTAGAGTCAATACCGGCAATAATGCAACGAGTAATACTGATGGCTCGTTTGCAGGGTTTGCAATTAAAAATCGAGAGCATTTTGACGCACTCGACGATCTCGGCAATTTAAACGAACTCTTCTATGCCAAATATCCCGGCATAAGGGCAAACACTTTGGTTGTTTCGACTCATGTCGCAAATGATACTAATTATGCAGACTGGGTTTATGCAGGCAATTTTGCTGCCATGCCCGGAACGTCTGTATATGCAAACAACCGTGGTGGCTCGAATGACGAGGTTCATGTTATTGTTGCAGATACCAATCTTGGAGATTTTAGTGGAACGCCGGGGGCTATTCTTGAGGCATTTCCGTTCTTGTCACAAGGATTGGATGCCAAGGATGGTGCCGGAAATGACAATTATTGGAAGAATGTAATCAATAATCAATCACGGTACATTTATGTAGGCAATGATGTTCTGTTGGATGCTGATTCAGGAAAAGTTGTAACAAACGAGAATTTTGCCATTGTATCTTCAAATACTTTACATACATTGAACAATGCCTCGGATGGAAGCGGCACCACCATTACAGCAGGACAGACTCTTCTTGCAGATGCCGACAAGGTTGATGTTTCATTGATTATGTGTGGTGGGTATGACACGACTGCCATTCAGGGTGCAATTGATAATATTTCGTTGGCGCGTCTTGATTGTGTCAC
>DTRI01000162.1 GCA_012966015.1 Flavobacteriales bacterium
CTGCTACTTCATTGTCAGAATACGCGGCCACAGGGTTTACAGAGTACTATACAAATTCAGATCACAAGTACCTTCAAAAGATAAGCCCGTCTTTATATGAAAAACTTATTTTGCTTCAAAAAGAAGAAACACTTGACAACCAACACTAAAGTGGTTATAATATAACAATATAACTGGAGGGATGATGTCTCACATATCCTACTCGGAACTCAAGGACTGGGCATTCTGCCCTTTTTACCACAAACTTACGCGCATCGACAAGATCGATGGTTTCAAGGGTAATGCATACACTGCTTTTGGAACAGCTGTCCACTCTGTTTGCGAAAAGAAACTACTTAAAGAAGAGTTTGATGATGAACAATACTTTATTGATACTTTTGCTGATTGTATATCTGATTTGCCTTCTGACGTCGAAGTGGATAGTGGACTTGTTGATCAAATGGTGGGACAGGGAAAGGAAATAATTCCTGAAATTGAAGATGCCCTCGAAGACTATTTCGAGGAATTTGAAGTTATGGCAGTAGAAATGCCACTTATGGAAGCTATTGACGGTGATGATAAGATGTTCAAAGGCTATATCGATGCGGTGGTGGCCACCCCTGATGGAAAGGTCCATATCTTTGATTGGAAGACATGCTCTTGGGGCTGGGACTCAAAGAAAAAGAGTGACAAACTTGTGACGTACCAACTTACGCTGTACAAACACTTCTTTTGTCAGAAGATGAACATCGATCCGAAAGACGTTGAAACCCACTTTGCACTACTTAAAAGAACAGCAAAGAAAAATAGAGTTGAATTTTTCAGGGTAACCAGCGGTGTAAAAAAGACTGAAAATGCTCTTAAACTTTTGAGAACCGCGTTGTACAATATTAAAAATAGCCGGTACATCAAAAATCGTTTATCTTGCACCGGAGGGTACGGCTGTAAATTTTACAAGACAGAGCACTGTCCATAAGGAATAAATGCAAAAAAAGAAAATTCTGGTCCTAAGCGACCATCCGCTTTCTCCTTCGGGAGTTGGCACACAAACAAAATATATGATCGAAGCGCTGCTTAAAACAGGAAGATATAAATTCTTGTGTTTAGGCGGCGCTATTAAGCATCATAACTATGATCCGGTTTTGGTAGAGCCATATGGCGAAGACTGGAAAATATTTCCTGTAGATGGCTATGGGAACCCAGAGATCATTCGCTCTCTACTACAAAACGACAGGCCAGATGCCATGTGGTTTATGACCGACCCTCGCTTTTACGAATGGTTGTGGGAAATAGAAAACGAAATCCGCGCTAACGTTCCAATGATGTATTATCATGTGTGGGATAATTTCCCATATCCAGAATTCAATGCAAAATTCTATCGTTCGAATGATAAGGTGGTATGTATATCAAAAGTAACGCATGAAATCCTACAAAATGTAGCACCAGACGTCGAATCGTGCTATCTGCCTCATGCTGTACATTCAGAAATTTTTAAACCAGCATCATCACCAGAAGAAAAGGCCAGAATCGCTGAGATCCGTGAGACCATTAATTCAAAATCAACTTTCCAGAACAAGAACAAAAAGATTTTCTTCTGGAATAATCGAAATGCACGCAGAAAGCAAAGCGGAACACTTATTTGGTGGTTTAAGGAATGGTTAGATAAAGTGGGCCATGAACAAGCGTGTTTACTGATGCATACAGATGCTCGTGATCAACATGGACAAGATCTTCCGGCTATTATCGAAAGACTCGGACTTAATAATGGACAAGTTCTGATATCAACGAATAAACTATCTCAAGAGGACCTGTCAAATTTTTATAAGGTTGCCGATTACACAATAAATATCTCAGACGCTGAGGGCTTCGGTCTTGCAACTCTGGAATCGCTATCTTGCGGAACACCCATCATTGTCAATATGACTGGTGGATTACAAGAACAAGTGACGGATGGCGAGAAGTGGTTTGGTTGGGGCATTCAACCTGCTAGCAAGGCAGTTATTGGATCACTACAGGTACCATACATCTATGAAGATAGAATAAATCAACAAGACTTCGAAAAAACATTAAATAAGGCACTTAAGCTTACAAAGAAGAGATATAAAGATATGGCCACGCTCGGACGAAATCACGTTCTTAAGAATTATAATTTTGAAAATTATGAAAGTGCATGGGTCGAAGTGATGGATAAGTTTATGGAAAAGAACGGCTCATGGAAAAGTAGAAGAAACTATAATCCATGGATATTGTCGGAGATAGCATGAAACAAAAGATTATTTTAAAGGGGCCGCTCCTCACACGCAGCGGTTACGGAGAACAATCCAGATTTGCTCTAAGAGCATTGCGTTCGCGAGAGGACTTGTTTGATATTTACATTCAGCCCTTATCATGGGGCAGAACAACCTGGATTAGTGAGCAGACGGAAGAGAGGGAGTTTATAGATTCTGCAATTAAAAAAACAATTGAGTTTATCCAACAAGGCGGAAAATTTGATATGTCCCTGCAGGTTACGATCCCCAGCGAATTTGAAGATATGGCATCTGTTAATATTGGATATACAGCCGGTATCGAGACAACAGCGTGTTCAGCAGAATGGCTGCAGAAGATTAATTCTATAATTGAGCGTGTTATTGTTGTATCAAGTTTCTCTAAGGGAGCATTTGTAAACTCTGAATATACCGGCGAAGTCGACGGCCAGCCGATAACACTGAAGCTTGAAAAACCAATAGAACATGTTAATTACGCTGTTAAAGAGTTTGACGATCTTCCAGAATTAAAGTTGGATCTAGATTATGATTTTAATTTTCTTGCCATGGCCCAATGGGGCCCTCGAAAAAATCTTCCCAATACTGTAAAGTGGTTTATAGAAGAGTTTCATGACGAAGAAGTAGGATTGATATTAAAAACAAATATATCTAAAAATTGTTTGATTGACCGCGAATTGGTTTTTTCCAGACTCAAGGAACAATTTAGTGCAATGTTTCCTGATAAAGTATGCAAGATATATTTGTTGCACGGCGATATGACTGAACCAGAGATTCATGCACTGTATAAACATCCGCAGGTCACCGCCATGGTTGCGTTACCTCACGGTGAGGGCTTCGGGCTGCCTATTTTTGAAGCGGCCTATAGCGGCATACCGGTAGTTGCGACTGGCTGGTCCGGACACTTAGACTTTTTGGTAGATGCAGCCGGCAAAGACCAATTTTATAATGTTGCGTTTGATATAAACCATGTCCCGGAAGAAGTTGTCTGGGAGAACGTTTTAATTAAAGAATCGCGCTGGGCATACCCGAGAGAAGGATCAGCAAAAGAACAAATGCGCAAATGTTATGAAGAAAAGAAAGACAACGATTCCGATGATCTCGACCTTTTCGAGCCAGTCCCGGACTACCTCAAACTGACCGGCGCTTGTCAGACCAAGCGCGGTTAGAAGGAGCAGCGGGCCCAACGTCAGTCCCGCCCAATAGGAGATTATCCGTCCCATCCACGTGCGTCCTTGTGGAACGGCCCAGATATCGTTAAACGTCGATTCG
>DTRI01000163.1 GCA_012966015.1 Flavobacteriales bacterium
CTCTTGAGCTTCCTTATGACATTCGAAATTTCATATTCCAACCCCTGTACTGAGTTGTTCAGCATTTCCTCAGGATGAGCGCCCATTCTATTCTTGAGAAGTTGCAGCGGTAATTGACGCTCCTTATAGGTAAAAATAGCACCCGGGAAGATGATTTTTTGTGCGCTTCCTCCCTCTTCTTTTAATTGAAGACTGGTTGGCTGCAAACCCTGCTTCATCAATTCATCATAAAGCTTATTTCTAATCTTGTCCTCTGAGCTTTCAGACGGATTAATAAATTCATACTCAATGTTATTGTTGGAGTAGGCCCTGAATTCATCCAGCATTTCTTTGGTCGAATTCCTTAGTCTCTGAAACCCAGCGGGAAACTCTCCTTCCAGGTAAACTTTCACATAAACTATGTCGTCGAGGCCTTCTGCAAGGTTCATACTCGCTTCAGAAAGAGTGTATCTTTTCTCTGAGGTTAGGTCGAATCGTTCAAATTTATATCGACCGATAATATTGAGAAGTACAATAAAAATTACACCTGTCAGCAAAGAGAAAACCGATTTCCTGAATAGACTGCTCTTTACTACCATTTCCTGCTTTCTAGTGACGTTTTGGTAAGTAAGAGAAACAATACAATAATGCTCAAGAAATAAATCATGTCCCGCGTATCAATAACACCCCTGCTCATAGAAATATAATGCTCCTGAATGCCCAGGCTAAGAATGAGATAATCTATTCCGCTAAAGATCGGTAAGGTGCTAACAGACTGAAATCCGGTATAAAAGAAGAAAGACAAGAATACTCCGATTATAAAAGCAGTAATCTGATTGTTCGTAAGGCTTGATGCAAAAATGCCAATGGAGGCAAATCCAGCGCTTAAGAAAAACAGGCCGAGGTAAGACCCCCAGGTTCCACCCATATCGATGTTGCCCGCTGGTGCTCCCAAATGATAAACAGAATAAACAAATACCAGCGTAGGGAGTAGTGAAAACAACACCAGCACCACGTTTGCCAGATATTTGGCCAGAACAACCTGCATTTCAGTTAGGGGCTTGGTCAATAGCAGCTCAATAGTACCTTGCCTGTACTCTTCCGCGAATGATCGCATAGTAACCGCCGGTACCAAAAACATGAAGATGAATGGAGCGATAACAAAAAGCGTATCAATATTGGCAAATCCATTGTCCAGAATGTTCGAATCTCCGGGGAAGACCCACATAAATAATCCGACACTCATCAGAAATACAATGATTACCATATACCCGATTACAGAGTTCAAAAAACTGTTTATTTCCTTTTTGAGTAGCGCTATCATCTTAGTTTGTAGAGAATTCCTTATTCAAGGTCCATGCAACTGCGGGTTCCGAAAATAACACTTTTGTCTTCTCCCACGTGGTAATAAAAAGATCGGATTTTCTGTAGTTATCCAGATGCCTTTCACTCTCCCAGGTACTATAAGTAAAAAAGATACATGAGTTACCCTTATCTGTTAGAAGCTCGAGGTGCCTGCATCCGTTAAAAGAAGAAATATATTTGTTGGACTCCCGGTATATTTCGAGAAAATCTGAAACATTCTCTGTCCTAAAGGTAAGCTTGACAATTCTTGTGATCACTGATTTGATTCTTACTCTTTAAATTCAATTCTAATTGTATCATTGAGATCAAGTCCCATTAATCCACTTGCTCCACCCTGGTTTATCGCAATTTCCAAATAGCCCGTGGAGCTGAACAAGGCCAGCTTTTCACCATTTGGAACTTCATTGTAGGTGCCGCTTATTTGAGAGATTGAATAACCGGTTTGCTTCAGATAAATGGTGAATTTTCGATCATACCCTGCCTCCTTGAATAAGCCAGTGGTAATATTAGTGATTACATTGCCATAAGAGTCGATATATATCACACTACCTTTTAATACGTTGTTGTCAACAATTGGCCGGATCATTGTTCTTTCATTATAGCTTTCAATTTCCTTGCCAATAACTGCAAGCGTACCGCCACGGGCAATGTGGCATGCCGCCTTCACAAATATGTCATTGGTGGGGAAAGTTAAAAAGTCGGTTTCCTGTGTGAGGTTTAGCTCGACAATCATATCCGGTTTCTTGTCGAACATCAAGGAGAATATCCCGTTGTCTGAACCAATAAAATAATGGTCATCGAGAAATATGGCCACGTGCCTGGAGTCGATCGACGATTCTGGATTCAATCCCAGAATGTGAATAGTGCCTTTTGGAAAACTTCGATATGCGTTTCTGAGAGTAAAGGCCGCTTGCAGAATATCGTGTTTGTTAATTTCATGCGAAATATCGACAATTCTAGCCTCTGGATATTGACTGATAATTGCGCCTTTGATGGTGCTCAGATAATAGTCCTTTGTACCAAGGTCGGTGGTAAGAGTAATTACTGCCAACTATCGTAAATCTTTAGTGAATAATTAATGACTTAGTGAAGTAAAAGTCTTAAATTTGAACCCGCACATAATCGCTATGTGCAGCGTCAAAATTAATCAAATAAGAACCTATATCTAGCATAAATTTGGGAGAAAAAACGATTGAGCTGGTGGATATTAATCCAGTTGATATTTTCGGAGTGAACAATGAAAATATCGCAGTGTTGAAAAAGTTTTTTCCCAAGATAAAGATTATTGCAAGGGGAAATCACATTAAGGTAATCGGAAGCGTTGCCCAGATTAACCGGTTTGACACCAAGCTTCAGCTTCTCATTCAACACTTCAATAAGTACAGTCAGCTTACCAAAGGAAATATCAATAGACTTCTTGAAAATGGGCATGATGTCGATGGGCAATCTTCATCTAAATCAGAACATGAGGTGCTGGTATACGGCCCAAAGGGCATAGTGGTGAAGGCAAGAACTGCTAATCAGCGGCTGCTCGTAGAAGGTGCTCAAAAAAACGATATGATCTTTGCTATTGGCCCTGCTGGTACCGGCAAAACATACACTGCCGTAGCTATTGCAGTTAAGGCTTTAAAAAACAAGGAAATTAAAAAGATAGTGCTCACAAGGCCAGCTGTTGAGGCTGGAGAAAACCTGGGCTTTTTACCTGGCGATTTGAAGGAGAAGCTGGATCCTTACTTGCAACCTTTGTATGATGCACTGCGAGATATGATTCCGGCTGTTAAACTGAAAACATATTTGGAAACAGCTGTGATTGAAATTGCTCCTCTTGCCTTTATGCGTGGGCGCACCCTGGATGAAGCGATAATATTACTGGACGAGGCACAAAATGCCACTGTAGGTCAGCTTAAGATGTTGCTGACCAGGATGGGGAAATCGGCGAAGATCATTGTGACGGGAGACATCACTCAAATAGACCTGCCAAAATCTCAGGCCTCCGGACTGCCGCAGGTGCAAAAAATACTAATCGGAAACCCATTTTTTCGCGGCGCGCTATTTATCTTTCAGAATTGAAATTACTCTCACCGCATTTGATGATGAATTCAAGAATAATTGCCGACCCCAGCTGACCCCGTTGAAGGGGTCAGCCATAGTGATATCCCC
>DTRI01000164.1 GCA_012966015.1 Flavobacteriales bacterium
CGCTATTTCACTTAAAAAATCTTCAAATTCAAAAACAGCTCCTGGACGTAGGCTGTCATTCTTGGTGAGCCAAATATTTCCTGCATCCACAAATGCTGCACCTTCGAAATACCTAATTATTTCAAATCTCGCTTCGAGATTTGCTTCAATGCGAATATCGCCAATCTGATCAAAGTTGTTGGGCCCAGCAAAGGATCCAGGGCCTAAATCTCGAGCTTGCCAGCCACGTAGACCGTTAGCACCTCCAGCGAAATAACTTTTTTCAAAGGGCATAACTGTGGAGTTTCCATACGGCAAACCAAGGCCAGTCGTAAATCGGCTTACCAGCTTGCTGTATTCATTAATAATAGAGTATCTGCGTATATCAAAGTCCAATAGCGTATACTGAGAAAACTTGATGCTGAATATTTCATAGCTATCAGTAACCCCGTCCTGGGGTGCATTGAAAGCAGCACTCAGGCCTCTAAGCATGTTTCCCGCCAATTCAATGTTAAATCGGAAATAAGTAAAACTCTTATTTCGGTTCAATACCTGGTTGTTATAAATAAAACTGTATCTGGATGAGGAAGTAAAGTGATCAATAAAGCTATTTCTGACAAAATCATTTTTGATCGTATTGAGCGAAGCTAGTATGGGTGAGCTGGGGTCTATGCGAACAAGATTCACTCCAATTGGTGAAAGAATATGTGTTTTGAATTCAGATTCCTTCCACTCATATCCGAAAGTGCCCTTAGCTATGGTTCTTGTATAATCTGCTCGGTGTTGATAATTATAAGCGATGGCGAAAGTGGTCTTTGGATTGTAACGCTTAGGTATCCTCTTGGCTATAATGGGAAATACAAATTTTGGAATATAAATCTTTATTTCGGGCCCCACTTCATAAGTGTTGAATACGTCTAAAGGCTCTACCGATTCAGAGGTGCTAATTAAGGTTTTCTGTGCTTCTAAAGCTCCTTTGAATTTCATTTCTAATATTTCAGCTCCCTTAAATGTATTTTTATTCAGGTATATCAAATTAGCGCCTATACCAAGATCACCTGAGGAGTGCGTTCCTTCCGTTTCTATCGAGAAAGATTGTTTGGCTACCGGTGTGAGTTGGATATAACAATCCAGATAACCAGCGTCAGTGTTATCAGATACGGTAAATGTAATGCTGATGAATTTATAGATTTGCAATTGTGCCAGATGCTGGTACGTGCCTTGCAGATCGTCTATAGTAAAGATATTGCCAGATTTCAAAAACACTTTTCTTGAAATCGTTTGATATTTTATGTACCTGCTCCGATCTTTCTTTTTTACATTGTTTACATTCTCAATGAAAATATAATCTCTAAAGAGTATGGTGTCGAATTTCTGTAACTCCTGATTAGGTGTGAAGTGCGATTGAATAAATACTTTGTTGATTTTATACCGAATGTGATCTGTTTCAATCAGAGAGTCCACAGAATTGTATTCCTGATGCT
Source organism: Flavobacteriales bacterium (assembly GCA_012966015.1). Taxonomy (GTDB): domain Bacteria; phylum Bacteroidota; class Bacteroidia; order NORP154; family NORP154; genus NORP154. The sequence goes on from DTRI01000164.1 coordinate 1,464, forward strand.
TCTTGATTCCCAGCTTGATATTGACCGTCTTATTTCCAATGCTGCTATCTGCTTCGTAATAAATATTGTCCTTTGAAAAAAAGTAATATCCTGTGTTTCTTAGTGAGTGTGAAATAATTTCTCTATCGTTATCCAGCTTCTCACGGTCAAAGTACATGCCCCTTTTTAGGCTAAAGCTCGCCGTGTCCCCGTGCACATAATGGCGGATGTTTGGGTCTTCAATTTCATATTCCAGTTTGCCAATTGAATATCTCGGTCCGAAATTGGCCAGATAATAAACAGTAGCCTTGCCACCACCTTTCTTTTTTAGTTTCTTTCGATAAACAATCGAGTCTTTGACCGAAGCATCTAAGAACCCTTTGCTGTTCAAATACACCTCTATCTGCTTTGCCGATCTGTCAGTTAGATTTGTATCTACGATAACTGGCGCCTCTCCGACAATGTTTTTGATTTTAGCATTCCTTTTCGCCTTCCTCTTTGACCTTCTCGGTTTTTCTGGGTCCTCGTCGTTTAGCTTCTTTCTGGTAGCAATGTTGTATACCCATAGATGAAAACGGAAGAGCTTGAGCATTTTTGTGTTTGGTTGCTGTCGAATATAGTTGGATGATTCATCATTTTTAAGTCTAGCTTTCTTATTCAATTTAGCATCAGTTTCTCTGGGGTGTTCTTTGATGACCTCATTTTTAACGAGCAAGTACTCATCAGAGGCTAATCTCTTGGTTGAGTTACACGAAAACAACGTTATCACACTTGCAAGTGAAGCTATAGCCATGATATTGTTTGTGTAATTCAAGGTGCCGTATAATTTTATAGTAGTATTTTTACCTCCTGATTAGAGCAGTGACAAATCTACGAACTTGACTCTTTTAATATAGGTTTATATGCCTTCTCTTTCCAAATCTACCTTTAGTAAAATCAAGTCGCTGGGAATTAAAAAATTCCGGGATAAATATCAATTGTTTGTAGCTGAGGGAATAACGCTGGTTTCTGACATTCAATTGTCTGAACTGAAAATAAGGAATGTGTATGCGACAAGAGCGTGGATTGACAAAAACCCTGAAGCCTCTGCTGTTGAAGTGAGCGTGAAAGATCTGGGCCGGCTGAGTGGTTTAAAGACGCCAAACCAGGTTTTATGCGTAGCAGAAATCCCGCAATATGATTTTAATCCCGAAAAATTGAACGGATTGACCTTGATACTGGATAACATCAGTGATCCGGGTAATATGGGCACAATCATTAGAACAGCGGATTGGTTTGGTATTGAACATATCTTTTGTTCGTTGAACAGTACAGATATCTATAATCCAAAGGTGGTGCAAGCCTCGATGGGATCGATATCAAGAGTGAGAGTTCACTATGTTGACTTGAAATCCTTCTTCAAGAGCTGCAAGGACAAATACCCCATATATGGATTAACGATGGATGGAAGAAGTATATACAACGAAAAAATTAAACCTGATTCTCTATTAGTGATAGGCAATGAGTCAATGGGAATCTCAACGGACTTGACCACTTTGCTTACGGATATGATTGGCATACCAGCATTTGGCGGGGCTCAATCACTGAATGCAGCTGTTGCGACCTCAATCGCTTGTTATGAATACAAAAGGAAGAATTAATGCTATTCGAACGTAAGTCCGAATTGAAAAATTTTTGAGTAAAGCCTGTCAATCGATTCTGAGAATAGATTCCCTTCTTCTTTGACCAGCATATTGTTCATTCCCAAGGACAACATTATTACCGGCGACAATTTAAAATACCGCAGATATATATCAATTCCGAATCCAATTTCATAGGCGTAGTCACTGCGTTTTAATTTTACAATCTCTTCAAATGAAAATCCTGCCATAGCTGCTTTTAGTAGTTCTGATTGTTTGTTTTTATCTTCAATTTCCCCGAGTGTTCTTATGTATTGGCTAAATCCTGGAAATACATTTGCATATCCTTCTAATGTTAAATATTTTTTTCTACCTGTAGCAGACTGACACACATCTGTAATAGCTTCTTCATCAAGTGGTGGCATGTAAGCAAACAT
>DTRI01000165.1 GCA_012966015.1 Flavobacteriales bacterium
GTGTCTACGATAGGCTGCAGTTCAAAAGACAATTTCACTCTCAATCGGAATCGTTTAACAGAAGCAAGAGATAAAGGCCTTTGCATGAGAATAATGAGCCATCTTGTTTGCATAGCCATTATATAGCAATGCAAATTACAGGTCAAATGGCTTGAGAAAGAAGGAGGAAAGGGTGTCAACTGTGCAGCTGATACCCGCCTGATTACCCCGTACACGAGTTATCTATTGCGCGGGTTTCAATAACCGTTTAGTTACTTAAATCGGCTCTTTCAGTATCACTAGTCTTGCCCCCCTGATTTCAACATCTCTGAGTGCTTAACGCCATTCTCCACCGTCAAGCACTCAGGTTTTCTTGAGTTCTTCAATTCGGTATTCCTTAGCTCCTTAGCAATTGGGTATTATGACTCGAACCTTTTTGAACTTGCTTCGAATTTTTTTCTGCGTGGCTTGAACTATGTTCGATGGATTGGTTGCAATAATCAATAGAACCGATATGGTTACTACTAATTCCATGTCAGGTTATCCACTAGCTGGTAAATATAGCTCGTAGTTTCTGGGAAAATGAACGCCCCTCAATCTTAGCGAGATGACATTTACGAATGTAGTACACAAAAAGTAAGTAATGCTAACGCACTATCAGAGGAAAATGATTCTTTCAGTTTGTCCTAAAGGATCGAAAATCAAGACAGCAGAATACTTCCAGCAGAAGTATTTACCCTGTCCAATGAGAATTACCATTCGTTTACCTGACGCTACTGAACATGGCTTAGTGCTTCGACGGTCCAGACATTCTGACGGTTGCATTATCAAAGAGGCTAAAGTCTTTTCCGCCCTTACCAATTTGGGGTTACCTGTACCGGAAGTTTTGGCGGGGCCTGAATTAGACCCAGAGACTCCCGATAAACACCTAGTAGCGGTGTATAGTTTGCTGTCTGGCATCAACCTACAGGAGATGAGTATGTTATCTACTCAAGAATGCGACAAGGCAGGGCAGCTCTTGCTCGAGGCAACCACACAGTTAGCACAATTGACACCTCAAATTAGAGCCGTGTTAGATCCGCATCTTTTAGTAGAGAAAACACTTGCCTGGCAATTAGACAGGATTATTGAGAAGTCTGGAAATTGGATAGAAACAGACGAATTCAACCATGCCATAATAAAATTAAATCCAATTCTGAAAACAAATTCCGACCCACTTATTTTTACTAACGGCGATTATCAACCAGCTAATTTCTTGTCAAATGGCTCAGAGATAACCGGCTATCTAGATTTCGAACATGCCTGCTATCAGGATTTCCTGTTTGGGTTTGTTAAGTATCCGATTTATGATCTTCATCCATTAAACAAAGCTGGTTTTATAGATCACTTATTAACCCAGAAAAGGATTTCTGTTTCAGCATTTGCAATAAGATTGGCCTTAGGATGCTTATGGACTCTTGGCAGAGAGATACCAGTAGAAGGAGGTGATAAAAACTATCGCCAGCATGTTCTGGCTCTTTTAAGTCAATCTCTGGAGCTTATTTAGTCGCAAATCTGGTTCTGTTCAGTGTCTCAATCCCTGATGGTAACATGCCAATGTTGAAATTTTGCCATTTTGAATTATATGAGGCCGGCAAGCCGATAGAATTACCCAAGAGTTTTGACCTGATCGCATCACCCCTCCTGATGAGTCGCGTGTTTGCGCCAACCTTTTGGTCAATTGATCACTGTTAAATCGTTTAAATTCTGTCTGAAGAGTGATCATTTTTTAGTATGCTCCATTGGTACAAACGCTGGGGCACATCGGAATCCTCACCTTTTTTTATCTACCCTTAACCATGATTCCGGCTACAGCGGTTACTTGGAGAAGGATACAAGAAATTAATAAAAGGGGTTGGTGGGGCTTGCTATCATTCACAGGGATAGGTTTAATACCTGTGTTATTTGGTGTGCTAGAGCAGGTGATCAAAATGACAACGACTACGGACCGACTCCGTTGAACTAGATATGACGAAATGTCCGACAAATCATAACTAGGTATCACTCATAAATCGCTGCTAATTTCTTGCAATGCGAAATATTATCTAAGACATCGGTAGAATGTACAAATTTCCCAACACTGCCGATATTTTTGGGCCATTTGAGTACAGATTCTGATTCAATTTTGCTATATAGTGCAGCAGAAAATAAATCGGCCTCTGGTACTTTATATGGTCGTTCATGGAATGCCACTATTTTGGGTTCAATAAAATCAGTAACCCGCAAAGTATTGTGAATCTCAGCGATATAAATATATGCGGAGGATAAGTATTGCTCGCAGGTTTTCCAATCTTTGGCATTAATAATCAAGTCAAATATTGGAGTAAGGACTTTTGCACATGCCAACTTCGAAAAGGCAGTTCCAAACCACTTGCTGTATGGCCAATATTGCCGTTCCATTAGGAAACATAACTTCATCATCTCATTAATCATTCGTGTGGAAATAAGACGAGAACCTATTTCATCTCCTACATCACCACATCGAGCCATAAATGGCGATTCTTGTGATATTCTTGTCCATTGCGTTGAAAGGAGATAAAACCACACGTCCGTTGGGTAATAATTATTTATAATAGCTTGAATATCACATAACTGATTCAACCCATCATAGAATACCTTTCCAGAAGAAATCGTTCGAAGATACTGAGGGTCGATAACCAACCAATCAGCATCCTGCAACCCATTCAGTGGATTTAGACCAATGTAGCCGCGAAAAAAACGTTCTATGCTTGTACACCAGATTCGATGAGTGATCAGACCATCGTTAAGATTAGACGTAACAGTGGAATTAATAGGAAAGTTTGTGGGAATTCCACGAAACATACTTGGTAATTCTTCACAGAGAATAGTGTTAATGTCCTCAGCTAAGCTATCGTAATCATCTTCTTTCAAGAAAAGATCTACTCTCGCCGGTCCCCAGTCGTGATCCATTGATTGTGGAGTATCAAAACCAAGTACTTCCGAACCGTGACCTAGTCTAGCGGCGGAGAACTCAACCCCTGTGAAACATCTACTGAGGATGGGATGCACAATTTCATGGAAAAAATCTTGACATAAGTCAAGTCCTGGTACAAATTTTGACATTAGGTTATTCATACAATTCAGGCACCGACTTGAACCTTAATAGTTTCAGCAATGATTAAAAGGCTGAAGCAACCATTTTTGGTGTGTTTCTGAGTGTGGGGTTATATACCAGCGAATAAAGATCTGATCCGTTGGATGCATGAACACCGCCCAATCTTGGTTAATTCGGTTTCGTGTCGCTCATCGCGTGGAGCTGTTGAGCTTGGTGTTCCTTTCGGTATTTTTATCCTCATGGCGTCAGTATTTTTTAGATACCATTCTTTTGATTGAAGAAAAAGGGTATCAACTAGGGCAGCTGATACCCGCCTGATTACCCCGTACGGGAGTTGAACCCGTGAAGACTGCTAAGCCCTTCTGTATTTTAGTTTTAACTTAAATACAAGGGTATCTGATCT
>DTRI01000166.1:0-390 GCA_012966015.1 Flavobacteriales bacterium
ATGGTTTCCGTGAGGGCTTCGCTCAAGATCAAATGGGCATTTAGCTTAAGCTGGGAATTGCTGGAATCAGCAATATTTACATAGATCATCAACGCAATGCCGAAGCTCATCAGCACGATCACCATGGCGACAAGGGATTCCACCAGGGTAGCTGCCCGGGCCTTCGCATTCACTATCGCCTTTAAGGTCATTCCAGCCATTGCACGATCTGCTTAGGTTGAACCTGCTCATTGACTGCAACCCGGTAGGATTGGCTCAATAAATTAATTCCCACGAAATGCGCTGATAACAGGCCGGGATCAATAACCGCGTTCAGGAGGTGGTTTTCATAAACTGATGACGGGGTGCGGAGCATGAACCGCTGACAGGCAAGGCTGCCGTGGATAGCGC
>DTRI01000166.1:405-11227 GCA_012966015.1 Flavobacteriales bacterium
TCCACCGTCGCCGACGAATAAACCTGTCCCCTGACAAGGGCATCTTTGTCAATGGTCAGCTGGAGCTGATGCTTTCTGCTGCTTTGCTTTTGATAGGCGAAGAGCACTCCGGATAATTCTGATCCCTCACCGAGGTGGAGGGCGACGCCTTCCCCTGGATAGGTGTTGATCAGGCCTAGTACGGAAGGATACTCAAATTTGCAGTTCTTGCCGACGTTCATCACCTGTCCGGCAAAGGCCTGCACAGTCCCGGAAAAGCCATCTTCTACGATCACTTCCGGTGCATAAATGAGCACATCTTTAAGATCTGAATTCCTGCTCAGGTATATTGAGGCCGACGAGACAAAAACGATGTTTCCATGATAGCTTTGGCCGCCCAGGTCTATGGGCCCTTCACTGAAGAACAGGACAGTGGATTGAGAGAAAGACCGGTGAAGCACATCCATGTCCTCCACTTTTGCAAAATTAACGACGCTGTCCTCTGCATTATAGGAACCCTCGAGATAGGCGGCATTGACGTCTATCATTCCCATATTAATGTCCGGAACTGTCTTGTCACTTTCCCGCACCTCGCCTTCAATCAATTGGTTGCCCACAAAGCTTTGTCCTTCAATGTAAGCGCGTTTCACACCAGCCCTGGGGAGGTACGCTATTCCCTTGATCTCTGTGTTGCCACAGAGTGACAGGGGCTTGTTCTGATCGGCGAGATACAGCGCCACTTCCTTGTCCTGAAACAAATTGCTGCCTATCTGTGCGACTCGCTTGTGCGTGTATCCCTTGAAGCCGGCTTTGGATACAGCGACTTCGAATGCTCCCCAGCTCCTTCTTTTCAGGAATACCATGTCGCTGCCGGCTTCAAAAAGGTCCACTTCAAGTTCAGTATTGAGAGGAACTGCGTCATCGTCACCGAGCAGCAGGTTCATGCCCGAATCCACATTCCTTATTACCCTCTCATGCTCCAGGTAGCGCTGAAACTGATGTTTGTTGAAGTAGGCAAACAGGATAAGGGAGCTGCTTATCAGCGCAATAATCAGGGATATGACTATTGCATAAAAAAGAGAGCTGGCTTTGAGCATCTGAGGGCACTTCAGGATTTCTCGGGAACTTCAGGCTCCTTCTTCTCTTCTGTAGGTGGAGGTATGGCGGCTGGCTTCTTTTTCTTCTTAGAGGCTTTTCGCTTCTTCTTCTTCTTTTTCTTTTTTTCATCAGCCGGCTCTTCCGCTTTCTTTATCTCCTTCCCATTCTCGTAGTAGGACTTGTTGAGGATTTTTCCATCCTGGTAGCTGACCATCTTTCCATGAAGCAGGCCATTTTTAAACGTGCTCTGCAGCAGCAGCACCCCGGTGGAGGAGTACTTCATATAGGCCCCGTTTTGCATGCCATTGCGCCAGGTGACGATTTCTTTGACTTCCCCGTTTTCATGCCAGGACTTCCACATGCCGGTTTTCACACCCTTGTTAAAGGAACCCTTCTCCTTCAGCTCCTTGCCCGGGTAAAAAGAAGTATAATCCCCGTGCATGATATCCCCATCAAATCCTCCTTTGGTCTGATGAATTTCATTGTTTCTGAACCAATGATAGGTGAGCTCATCACTAATATTGACCTTGGATTCCCCGACCAATGCGCTGGCCTCTATCATTACGTCGTCGTTCTGGATAATAATATTGCGTGATGACTTGTCGGCCTGTTGGGCGTGTGCGCAGGATGTCCAGATAAATAAGGCGAATAATATTGAGCGATTCATGATGGTTTTAGATTACAATACAACCTGAAATTTACAAAAAATTGAAAGGAATGGATAATAATGCCCACATCGCTATATAAATAGCCAGAAGCAGCAGCGCTTAAAAGCCGGGTACCCCTGCCCCCACTCTCCCTGAGGCCGGTATTTGCTGTCGGTCAAAGCGGTTTAATCATGGTTTAATCCAAAGATGCGATCAATTCATAGTGAAATACCCGACAGATCGTTCAACGACTCACAAACTGTGTAAGCCAATTCCAAAAACCTTTATGTTTGCAGGAGCTCACACCAAAGTGGTCGGTTGACAACAAGAGTAATATGAACAACATTATTGAAAAATCAGTGCGTCTGGCATTTTCCGCGCATGAAGGCCAAACAAGAAAAACTGGTAATTTGCCTTATATTATTCACCCATTTATGGTCGCATTAAAGTTAGCAAAGTATGATTTTCCGGATAGTGTGATCGCTGCAGCATTGATGCACGATGTTATAGAAGACACAGATTTACAAGAAGATGTAATAAGAGCTGAACTTGGAGAGGAAGTGTTGGAAATTGTAAAAGCCGTCACCAACGATGATTCGTTGCCGTGGGAGGAAAAGAAGAAGAAATACGTTGAGTCCGTTCGGCACGGGCCTGAAGGTGCAAAGGCTGTTGCAGTTGCGGACAAGATCCACAATATTGAAAGTTTGTTGATTGCACATTCAGCACAAGGCCCAGGGGTATGGCAAAAGTTTAACCGGGGCAAAGAGCAAAAACTATGGTTTGAGAATGAAGTTTTAAGCATGCTCAAAGCAACCTGGAGCCATCCACTTATTGAAGAATATGAAAACCTTCTGGAGCAAGAGGCTAATCTCGAATAAGGGGTCTCTTTTAAGGTCAGGGGTAACTGTGTTAAGCCGCAAGAAGCTGGTTATGAAACAACTGGCGTTCGAGGAATGGGATTCCCCCACCTTCCGCTATGAATCCCCCTTTTGAGATTGTTCCATAGCATGTTAAAACTGCTGAACAGGCCTGGCAATATCCGCTTTGTGCCGCACAAAACAAATTTATAGATTTACCACGGCCTAAACATGCAAAGCGCTATCATCTATCAGCATTTAATTACAACTTTAAAAACCAGCTAATGAAAATATTACGGGAATTCAGGGAATTTGCCCTCAAGGGCAACATGTTCGACATGGCAGTGGGCATCATCATAGGCGCCTCCTTTAACAAGATCGTATCATCATTGGTAGCAGATGTATTCATGCCGCCACTCGGATATATCATTGGCGGGGTGAACTTCAGGGAGCTTGCCTATGAGCTTCAACCGAGTCTTATGGACGATTCCGGAACATTGATACAGGAAGCGGTTTACATCCGTTATGGGGAGTTCATACAGACCTCCATCGATTTCATTATCATTGCCATAACGGTGTTTGTGGTGATAAAGGTGATCAATACACTGAAACGCAAATCTGAAGACGAAGCAGATGAGACCGTGGAGACACCCAAGAACATACAGCTATTGGCAGAGATAAGGGACCTGCTGAAAAGGGAAGGCAGGTAACCAGATATCAATTATTTTAGAATCATCAGGCTAAGCACTGTAAAACAAAGGGTAATGAGGGCGGTCAGATGCTGCTTCGGGATCTTTTTGAAGTTTTCTAAGATTTGTTTGCCTAACTCCAGGATATGCTTATCATGTTCCGACTGCTCTTTTTGTTTCTTTGCCATAATTGATGTTGTTTTTCTTACTCAATTATACAAAAACCCTATCTCTCCAGCCGTATTTTCTTCTCCACAGAACCATCATCATAGATGTAGAATAAAACCCCGTTAGGTACAGGATATGTGGTTCTGCCAAGAACATCTGTGATGTAAAGGAGTTCTTTGGGTTTTGTGGGTGGTTCTGGGATGCCTATGGGCGCTGCATAGGATAGCACGCAGGTATCGGTTCCCATGCCTCCTATCATGTCAGAATAGGCAAAATATACCGTTAAAGGAAAGACAGGAGAAACGCTATTTAGCGTATAGCTGAAGGTAACTGTATCACCTGCAAATTGCACGAAGATCCAGGAAGAACCATTTTGAATAGTATCCCCATTGTTATCGATAACAAGCCCAACGTAAGGATAATTGATTTGAATAGTATCACCATTGTAAATGGTAATATCAATGGTTAAATTATTATTGTCAATTACCATATCCGTTACCTCAAGCTGGGAACAATTTATTGGAGTACTTGATAAACAACCTGTTGCTGCTAAATTTGATGGCGACCATAATGTAATTCTGGATGGCAGATTTAAAGCGGCTGTCATTCGATCGGCCTGTCCTTGAGTGAACATCTTTTTGCAATCATGGTTATAATCCATGTAATTTTCTCCATTAGTAGAAACACTGCAGCTTAGGTCATTATTCGTACACCCTGAGAGTTCTATTGCTCCTCCTAATGTTGGCGGAGTGTCATCTACATAATCTCCAGGGCTGCTGCAACCATTTTCAAAAGTGTGACGGAGATTGAGCCAATGCCCTACCTCATGCGTTCCCACAGAGGCCCAATCTTGTCCTGGATCAAGCTCTGAATGACTACCATAGCCCCACCGAATAGAGCTGTAAAAAATACCACCTGTATTACTATTAGAGCCAGAGGTACTTGGATAGTATGCATAGGCAGTGAAAAGGGAAGGGCTACCACTTGTATACTTGGGTAAATAGATATTCAGATATTTATAATTATCCCAGGCATACTGAAATAAGTCTGGAATATTGAGCATTGCAAGCGAGTCTTCATAGTAAATTACCCCAGAAGTAGAATCGCCATTAGGGTCAAGGGAAGCAAGGCAAAATTGTATGTCCAATGTTCCTTTTATACTGTCAAATTCAGGATCAATTGTATTCCAGTCATCATTTAAACCATTAAAATCATTGTTAAGGATGTCAATTCCTGATTGAGCTTGGGCAGAGTCGATTTTTCCATCATCGCCATAATGGAAAACATGCAGGACAACAGGTATTGTATATTGAGCAGTACCTTGAAGCGCATTATTACTGGCACAATCCATCACTATCTGTTTGACAAATGCTTTGGTAAAATCCTCGTTAGCCTCCATTTCCAATAGTGCTTCTGGGTTGTTCTCAAGATGTCTTGCCAAAATCTCATCTGCAGAACATGGTGAAACTGAAATATTATTTTGCGCACCTGCAATAGACGTAAATAAAGTTAGCATAACCAGAATGGAATAAAATATCTTCATGGCATACAAGTTTATCTTTAGATTGACACACTAATATAAGACAATCCCAACCATTGCTGGGTAGCCCCTACCTCTCTAACCGAATTCTTTTCTCCACAGAACCATCATCATAGATGTAAAATAAAACGCTGTTAGGTACAGGTTGGGTGGTTCTGCCCAGGAGGTCTGTGATAGTTTGCAAAGTCTTTTCTTTCTTTGGTTTTTCGTCTAAGCTGCTAACAACACCGATTTGTATCGAAGCCGATAAGGTGTCTGTAAAACAGCTGTCGTTGTTGTAAGCAGTCAGCGTAAGGGTATAGCTCCCGCTTGCTGAATAGCTATGTGTGGGATTTGTACTTGTGGATTGGTTCCCATCTCCAAAATCCCACATTAGGCTCTCATAATTGGAAGAGCTATTGGTAAGGACAACAGAATCACCCATAATCACATAGCTGAAATCCGCATTGAAAATATTCCATGTACTCAGGGTGTCTAAAACAGTGTTAGATGCCACGGTCTGTAAAAATACTGCAGTAGCGGAGTCGACCCCAACCGGCCAAAAAGCAGATCCTACGCAGCTCTTTTTAAAAATGCTGCTATAAAAAGTACAGGCTGCCAAATAGCTGCCGTATATGCTAGGGTGGCTGTTGTCTCCACTGTAAAGGTTGATCATACTATCAAGAGCTATAGAGTTTTTCCATGAGATTCCTACAGGTGATACGCTGGCATTGTTAGTGGTTGCCATTTCCAGATAGCTTTCTCTCAATCTGTTTTGCATTCCTTCATAAGTGCAGATTGGTGGGTAGAACATGCAGTTTTGTTGGTCTCCGTATTTTCGACCCCAGGTCATAAAGAAAAGGGGTTCTGTGCATAAAGAGTTTTGCGCTATGGAATCCACCAAAATCTGGGCATAAGGATAAACGTCGTTTGCTACCTGGGCTGGAGAAAATGAGGGTTCCTGGCTTTGTGCCTGTAATACCACATAATCCCACTCCTGTTGGCTGATCTTTGCAAGCGTTGTGGCATTGGAAGAATGGGCGTTAAAAGTGGCCCCTCCGGGTGTGCTGCTGTCGTAGTTGATCGTATCACCGAAGGAGGAAGCAAGGCCTGCTACCTGCTGAGGCAAGTTGTTTGAGTAAGTATAGCTGTTCCCTATAAACAATACATCATAGCTTTGCCCAATTGCAGTGCAGGGTGCAAGGGTGAGTAGGAGTAGGAGTTTTTTCATAGCAAGAGTGGATGGCTTACACAAAGATAAGAATACCTTGCTACTGCTGGAATACAGCGAACCCCCTGCGAACTGCCCGCAGCCTGCATGCCGGAGGCATGGCAGGAAGGTTGCGCATCAGCTATCGTTGTTGTAGCACGTAATTCAATCTCTCTTTTAATAACATCCTTGAATAATTTACACAACGGCAGATTATTCATCTAATAGTAATAGCAGGTAATGTGCAGCAGACCAGCTAAAGTTTTCTGATTCTAATCCTTCTCCAGTTATGGGTTGGTAGTTTTCTCTGATTGATATTCCTTCGCTCAGAACGCCTACAGCATTGTGTATTAATTTATAGGTTGCGTTATAGGCATCTTCATGATATCCATAATTATGTAATCCTGCCACACCAAAGTATGCTTGATCTAACCAGGTAGGGCCTCTCCAATACCCCCCGTCTGGTTTAAAGCCTGGAGAACTGGCACTTAGTGTTTGAAGAGGAACCTTTGTGTTGAAGTATTCGGGGTTCATCATATTGCTTTTTACAGCTTCTGCTTGTTCGGCTGAAGCTACGGATGCCCATAACGGAATCCAGCCCTCACAGCCCATTACAACAACAAATTTTTTCCCATCGAGGGAAGTGTCGTAGAACCATCCGGTTTCTGGATCAAAAAATTGAGATTGAATTTTTGTTTTTAGAATTTCAGATTGTGTGCTAAAGGTGTCAGCATCTTCTTTTAGTTCGAGAATTTTGGCCATTCTCATTAAGTAGATCTTCTCAGCATACAGGTAGCAGTTCAAATCGACGCTCTCCTGGTTGAGGGAGTAGGCTGTTTCTGACGTTTTAAGAATTTTACTGTTGTCAAATCGCACGGCATTATCCATCCCGCTTTCCCATTTGGCTGCAACAAGCGATCCGTCAGTTGAACCGTATTCGCAGATCCCATCTTTATCATGATCTCGGTTCATATACCACCAGTTATGCTGCCTGATAATTTTGGGATAGAGCTCCTTAAGAAAATGGATGTCGCGACTTTTCTCATATACCTTCCAAACAGACCAGGCAGACAAAGGGGGCTTGGTGTTTCTGTAATTATGTTTTTCTATTATTGTGTCTCTATAGATGCAGTCGGGAATAAAACCATCTTCAGTTAGGTAGGCGTACATGGCTTTAATTTGCTCCTTGGCCAGAGGGGTATCGTATTGTGCGAGCGCAACAGCGTGTTTCCAGCTGTCCCAGGCCCAAAAACCATGAAACCAGATGTAATGATAGCTTGGAAACACACCACTGTGATTTAGCTGCCCTGCAGGAATTCTCCAATTATTTTGCAGTGTAAGCACCGCTTTAGCAACAAGGTCTTTATATGGCGAGTCATTCCAGGTGGTGTCCAGTTTATCGTAAAGCTTTTCTAATTGAGCCTGCTTTCCTTTAATTCGTCTTTGAAGCAAATCCCCAACCTTGCTGGCAGCTGTTTTAAGATGAAGCTGTTCATCTTTAAAACTATATTCCGGGAAAATAAAACTGTGAGAAAGAATCAATTGTTTGGTTTTCCCTCCTTTCAATTCAAAATTTTCCAGGGTGAAGGCGTAGGCATTATCGCCAACAGCTATCTTATTAATCTCATGTCCAAATACTTGAATAATACCTTTTGCGCTGCTTTTGTTTGAAATTAGGTTGATGGCATCACCTTGCTGCTCCAGTTTTGTTCCGGCTAAAAAAGTGGAGCCTTTCCAGGTAGGGAAAAAATTGAAAGTATTGTCAGACAAGTTTGTGATATCAGTAATAATAAGTGCGGAGTGAGCTGATGAGAAAACGAGAGTCTGTGAAACTTTCAGGTGTTCATTTGCAAACACTTGATTTAAATGACTATTGTAACTTGTTTGTGTTACCTCAAAATCACCCCAATCAATCGGTTTACCTGCATCGATGTTGATAAGCTCAAGTTTGCTTAATGCTTTACTACTCCAAACACCATTTTCCTGAGTTAATAAAAACGGACCTGTGAAGCCTCCATAATTTGATGCTTCTGTCGGCAATCCATATGCAAACCAGGCTCCCAAATCTGAAAATGCCAATATGCTTCTGTCTTTTGAAGAATCCGGGGACCCCGCGTAATCAAGGCTATTCGAAGGATAATAAATCAGACCGGAATCTGATGGAGGCTGCTCGTTACAGCTTGTGCTTAATAAAAGAATGCCTGAATAAAGTATCAGGTAGATGGATTTGTGGTTAATTCTTTGCGCACACTTCAAAAATTCATTCATGGTGTCTCCGGGCGCCTTATTCCATTTGTTAGCGCGCAATGGATTTGGTTTTTGTTGTGCGTCTTGCTTTGTTACATCATTTCAATTTGACTTTATGATTGGTAGCCATCGCTAATCCTTGTCCAATAACCATTTAATTCCTGCCTTCTTCTCCGGAAACACTCTGGTTCTGCACATTCTGTTATTGGCTACGGTTTGAAAAATATTGTCAATGTGTTCTTTCGGCCACACGACGGCCAATTTTAGCCTCATGGAAATAAGTTCCGCGTATTTCTCGCCAATTATAAATCTATCTACAGTTGGCAGATCTGTTCCGCTAAGCTCTAAACCATTAAAAAGAACCTTGTTAATGTTTTCTTTCTTACACTTATTCAAAACTGATTCTGGAAATAAGAGCAATTCAGATTTGTCAAGCCTGCCAGTAACATCTAGCTGTAAGTATCCATCATTCTTTTCAAATATATATTTCCCTTTCATCTTACAAATTTATAAATAACGCAATGCCATACACATTGTTGGCAAACGTTGTTTCACCAATTTTTTGGTTTCCTATAGGTCTCTTTCTATTCTTGGCCGAGTTTTTTCAACCGCATTAATCAGCTCTTCTTTAACATAATTTCTTTTGGCATAATCTTGAAAATTATCAACCACCCCTTTTATGTTGTCAAATATATCCTTTCGTTTTTTGATGTTGAATTTGTCGCCTATAGCCAGCAGATCAGAATAAGTAATTTCAGATCTTTTGTTGTTTATCGTCATGTTATGCCCATTAACCCATGCATTAGAACTATCATATGAATAACAAAGGTCGAAGGCTGGGCTTAAGGACCAGCTGCCATCTTGATCCATCATAAAGGAAAAGTTCTTGGTATGATCATCACAATTATGCACCAACACATTAAAGACCATCCTTTTGAATATCTCTTCCAGTGTATCTTGCCCCAATCCCAACTTTCGTGCAGCTATGAAATATTGCTCATACGAATATTTTCCAATTTCGTTGTAATCTAGCCCAAGAATGCCGCACAGTGAATGCACGTGAATTTTTTCTCCTTCCTGATTGCGGTCAAATCTTTTCGTTAGAAAGTGTACGTTGTTATATAAAGAGCAATTGGTCATTTGTATGCTGCAATCTGCTGCCATTTGGGAGTAAGTATATTCAAGTCTTCCAAAACCACTTGGCTCGGCCAATTCTGTTTCATTAGCACCGTCAATTTTGATGAGGTAATACTCATAATCACTTCCGAGCTGTAATTGACCAGATTTGATATCTCCGTTTTCCTTGTTAATAGCAATTAATGCCTTGGCCCTGGCACCTCCAGCTGATGTTCCGATATGAAGAATTTGAAGCAATGCTTTCTTGTCGTTGAGATTGGTATTTAGTGCTTCTTTGCCCTTTGTTCCAAGAATGGATATTTTTTCGATTTCTTCCAAAGAGATTACATCCTCTGTTTGCTCAATTTCGGTTGCAGGACGATATTCAAGAGCTCCCATACCACGAGATCCGATATATTGTAGCTTGGCAAAAACATCGATGTCTTTTTCCGTAAGACCTTTTTCGGCGAAGTAGGTTCTGAGAAGGTTGGTTCCGAATCGGTCGGGCAGGGAGTCATAAATGAGTCCGGGTATTCCTTCCGTAGCTTTCCAGTCAGCTTCGTTGGTGTAAATTTCTTTTCCATCTAAAGGCAGGTTGATGGGAGAGAGATCAAGCCCGGAATTCTTAAACTCAGGATCATATTGAAATGCGATTCCCTCTTTAGTTTTAACAAGCGCGCCAACATATTTGTTCCATATATAGACTTCAATTCCCATTTATTTTCTTGCCCTTTTTCTTTTTTTCTTTTCGATTTCAATTAGCTCCAGAGGGCTAATTACCGGAAGCACAGGTAGTAATTCACTAAGGTTGCTGATTAGCCTTAGCGCCCGAAGTAATTCGATAAGGGTTAGCAGCGAAATATTTTTTTCGCCTCGTTCAAACCCTGTGATTGTTCTAACGCTCACGCCGCTTTTTTTAGCTAACTCCCCAGAAGAGAGGTTCTGGTTCAAACGTTGTTGCTTTAGCTTGTTCCCCAGGTCTGAAAGGATGTCCTGATTTAATAAAATGCCATAATCCATAAGCACTATCTTGCTAGTTATCTGCTAATATACGCAATTAAGCGCAATATGTTGCCTTTTTCACAAGTTTATTTTAAGTGCTGAAACGGTAAATGAGCTGGGTTTTTCTTGTGTTATCTGAAATGACATAAATTATGTTTGCACGACGGCTCCGGCTATAATTTCGTTGTTAGCCAGGGTTACGGCGCGAATCAGAAATGCAAACGCATTTTAGCGCAAGTAAACGTGTAACGGATCTTCGCCTTGCCTTTTAGGTGTTTGTTGTATTCGTT
>DTRI01000166.1:11258-12309 GCA_012966015.1 Flavobacteriales bacterium
AAGTAGTTTATTTTACTTGGGACCGATTCCAACTCTTGATGCGTCACATTCATTGCAATATTGTTTCCCATCGCACCCTGTGAATCCTGGACAATCTGTAGTGCATATTCGGTTAGGGTCTGCCAAAGATTGGTCGTAACAATTGTGATTACCATCCTTTTTGCAAGCTGCAAGCGTGATAACGAAAAGAGAAAATACTATTATGTTTTTCATGCTTGCAATAACGCAGCATTAACTGTTTAATTGCCTAACGTTCCGGCTAAAATGTCGTGCAACGGTTAGGTTGGTTGGGCCTATGCTTTATAGCCATTGTTATGGAGTTCATAAATAAATGGGTCATTAGATAAAGCTTGTTCCTTAATCCCTTTAATTGCTCTTTTCATAATTCCTCTAATTTGAATATTCACAAGAAGCCAGGTTAATGGACTGTATAATCTATTTTTAGAATAATAGGTATATATGTAAGTAACTTCAATTTTATTCTCATTAATTGCTTCTACATACCATTCTCCAATTGCTTTACTTATAAAGAAGAGTGTTTTAAATTCAAAATCATAAATGGTCCATTTCCAATATTTGTTTTCAACACGTTCAAGAATTACATCTTTGAACATTCTCCCTTTTTTTACTAATAAATTTCCATTATTAATAGGGTATCTTATTCCATTTATTTGGCCCCAAGTTTTATCATCTTCAAATCCAGTTACTGGAGGTTGAAATAAATATCCCTTCATGAATTTTGTAGCATCTCCTAAAATCGGAGCTTTGAATGCTCTTTCTAATGAACAATCAAAAACATCATTTATTTTGAAACTAACATTCATTAATTAATTCTCCATAACGGCCCGGATTTGCGTAGTAGCGCGTTTTCTTTAAATTAGATTTTAACTCCTATCACGCAGACGTCATCTATTTGTTGCAAGCTTTCCTTTTCAGGTTACTTTTTCCTTGTTACAATAAGGTGATCTAAACTAATCTTTCCAGCACCTTGAATCATTATTGCAAGTGATATTAATAAGTAACACCAAGTTAATTCCCCAGGACCTCCAAT
>DTRI01000167.1 GCA_012966015.1 Flavobacteriales bacterium
TACTGCGGGAAGGTCTGGCAATCGGCTGCTTTTATGTGGAGTCGCCCGCCATGCGTATGTTGCTCAAGAAACTGCAGGCCGACGATTACCTGAGATTGGTGGCTGCCAGCTCCATCATCAGGCCGGGCGTATCCAAGAGCGGAATGATGCGGGAGTACATCTTGCGGTACCGGCATCCCGAAAGAAGGGAAGCCGCCAGAAAACAGCTGCCCGAACTTTACGACATCATGAAGGAAACCTACGGCGTGATGGTATATCAGGAAGATGTGATTAAGGTGGCACATTACTTCGCCGGGCTCACCCTCGCGGAAGCGGATATATTGAGGCGGGGCATGTCGTGGAAATTCAAGCAGCGCAATGAGTTCGACAAGGTGCGCGATAAGTTCTTTGCCAATTGCGATGCCAAAAACCACCCAAAAGCCATTATTGCCGAAGTCTGGAAGCAGATAGAGAGCTTTGCCAACTACGCCTTTTCCAAGGGACATTCAGCATCCTACGCCGTGGAGAGCTATCAGGCGCTGTACCTAAAAGCGCACTATCCCCTGGAATATCTTGTGGCCACCATCAACAACGGCGGGGGATTTTACCGTCCGGAATTGTATGTACACGAAGCCCGCATGCACGGTGCACAGATTGAGGTGCCCTGTGTAAACAAGAGCGATGGCAAGACCAACATACATGGCAATGTCATTCACTTGGGTTTTGGACTCATGCGCGACCTCACCATGGATTCCATCCGCTCACTGTTGCTGGCAAGGCATAATGAGGGCTCCTTCCGCAGTTTGGCCGACTTCATCGATCGCGTGGACATCTCGCTGGAGCAGCTGAAGGTATTGATACGCATCGGTGCCTTCCGCTTTACCCGCAAGGGAAAGAAGGAGCTGTTGTGGGATGCGCACTTCCAGATGGGAAGCGTAAAAAAAGTGACACACACCAAGACATTATTTAAGGAGAGCGTAAAGGAGTTTGTGCTTCCCCCACTCCACTACCACCGCCTGGAATCGGCCTTTGACGAAATAGAGATACTGAGCTTCACCGTGACCTCTTCGCCCTTTGCCTTGGTGGAAATTCTGCCCGACATACCGCTCACAGCACTGGAAATTCCACAGCATGTGGGTGAGGTGGTTGAGATTGTTGGGTACCTCATTCATGTAAAGGGAACCAGCACCAGCCAAAAAGACTACATGAGCTTTGGCGTGTTTGTAGATCAGCGTGGTCATTGGATAGATTCAGTACAGTTTCCGGATGTAGCTAGACGCTATCCCTTCCGCGGACCGGGGTGCTACATCATCAAGGGCAAAGTAACTGATGAGCTTGGATTTATCAGCATCGAGGTGTCGGAGCTGCACAGGTTGAACACAGTGAATATGGATGTGGCTTCCACGAGGCTTAAGTCTACGGATAATTATTATGGCAACACCCTTCGGCTCTCTTCGACTACGCTCAGAGACCGCTGATCAGGGCTCGAAAACTATGATAAGGTTGGAGCAATAAACAGCGAATACTAAATCAATGAATAAGCGTAAACAAACAGTAATTCCGGAAGAAGTAGTCATGAGTAAAATCTATGAGATCAGAGGCAAAAAGGTAAAGATCAAAAGGCAAAAAGCGAATCAAAGTGCAAAATGAAGAATATAAACTGGTGTCAAAACTTTTGTTTTTTAACTTTTAACTTGCTATATGATTGACATCTACACCATAGCCTCAAAACCCCAACACATCATGGATCATTGCAGGTTGCATAAGAAGTTCAAGTATAATCCTAGCTTTCAGGCTCACCCGGGAATGCACTTGCCTATTCTCATCAAAGATGGGGAGACCTCCAGGCTGGTGATGGCCAACTGGGGGATTGTGCCTAGTAATGGTACGGAGCAAGTAAATGTGATTGACACCGGCAGTATATTGAGAACACCCCCCTTTAATGTTCTTATGAAAACTCAACGCTGTGCAATACTCGCCAATTGCTTTTTCGGGTTACACAAAGAAGAATTGTACCTGATACGGTTAATTAGACCGCGCTTGTTTTGCATTGGTGGAATTTACGTGGAGAAAGACAATAGTTATTTCTTCTCCATGCTCAAAACGGAATCTGCGGATGTATTGGGAGGCATCATGGAAGACATGCCACTGATCTTTACACCTGAACGATTACATATTTGGCTACAATCGGAGCATACCTTTACCATCATGAATTTTGCCTCCAAAGCTGGTGGGCACTGGTTTGATTTCTTTAAGGTAGACAAGGATATTTTGGCTTCTACTTCAAATGACAAAAACCTATTGGTACCACTGGGCATGTCGCTACAACAAATGCAAAGGAGAAACGACAAGCTAAGTGAGCTGGATTTTCAGGATGAAAGGGCTAATAGGAAATCGATGAAGCATTAGGACTAGATTGAGATTTAGTTCTTATTTTAGGGCTGTACCTTCGGCACGTAATTGAGCCCTACGGGCTGTAATTTAGCGCTTCGCGCCCAATTAACGCGAGTGGAACGAGCAAAATATGTGCGGTAGATACGTAAGCATCCAAAGAATAGAAGCCATCGAAAAGATCTTCGATGTGCAGGCCCCCAGTGACATGGAGCAGTTTCAAAGCTACAACATCTCCCCCGGGCAAAAGGCAGCAGTTATTACCGGCGACAAGCCCAAGGAGCTGCAGCTGTACCATTTTGGTTTTACCCCGTTTTGGGCCAAGAAACCCATGTACTGGTTCAATGCCCGATCAGAAGGTGATAAAAACAAAGCAAACGACCCCAGTTACAAAGGCAGTAAGGCCATTACTGAAAAACCAGCTTTTAGAAAAGCCATTCGCTCACAACGCTGCTTGGTGGTTGCCGACTGCTTTATCGAAGGCACCACAGTAGAAAAACTAAGCAAGCCCTATGTAGTATATCTTAAAGATCGACGACCTTTTGCCTTTGCCGGTATTTACGACAGCTGGGTAA
Source organism: Flavobacteriales bacterium (assembly GCA_012966015.1). Lineage (GTDB taxonomy): Bacteria > Bacteroidota > Bacteroidia > NORP154 > NORP154 > NORP154. The sequence continues at coordinate 2,946 of DTRI01000167.1, forward strand.
ATACGGAAACCGGTGAAATACTCAACTCATTTGCCATCATTACAACCACAGCCAATACATTGCTGCAAAAGCTACCCCACCACCGCTCTCCGGTAATACTGGACAAAGAAGAGGAAAGCACCTGGCTAGACCATGAAGCACCCATTGAGGAGGTTACAGCCTTGCTAAACCCCTACCCTTCTAAGTTGATGAATGCCTATCCCATTTCTGCTGATATTAAAAATCCAAGAGCAGAAGGTGTTGAGCTTCTGAACCCAACCGACCAACGCCTCACCAAGGAGTATGATTACAGGATTTATGAAGAAATGAAGCTAATAGGCATGAAATATAGCTGGGAGAAATGGAGTTGATCGCAAAAAATCAGGAGCCTGTAAAGCTTCACAAAGGCGATGCTTATGTCATACCGCCGGATATGAAGTATGCAGTTTCTGCTCTATCCGAAAATTTGGAAATATTGGAAGTCTCTCTGCCCGGCAGCTATAATACTTCTCATCA
>DTRI01000168.1 GCA_012966015.1 Flavobacteriales bacterium
AAAATATCTATTCGGTTTAGGAGCAATGTTAGTTGGTGCGGGATTGATGTTTGTGCTGATGCATGGGGAAGTGAAAGCGGAGAGTGATGCAGGGAGAGATTCGAACCTGGTGTCAAGTTATAGCAAAGCGGATTTTCTTTGCCACGAACAATCAAAGTCTGTGTGGAGTGCGGCACGCTATTCTATAGAACGCAATATCCAAATCCCTGAGGGGTATGGTTCGGCTGCTGATTGGGGGAATATTTTGGAGTGTAAAAAAGGAAATACGACTTGTTACATCAATGATATTTTTCTAGAGGTATAAGGTTGAAACTCTCCGTATTAATCCCAGCATACAACGAAGAAGACTCTGTTGGAGAAACAGTGCGCGAAGTATATGATGTCTTGACAAAGGAAAATATTCCACACGAAATTATTGTGATCAACGACCATTCAACGGATCGGACTGAAGAGATTTTGAATAAAGTCGTGACCGAAATTTCCTCTTTGAGAAAAATCGACAATTCGTTTCCAAACGGATTTGGTTACGCGGTGCGCTGTGGCCTGAACCATTTTAAAGGGGATTGTGTCGCCATATTTATGGCAGATGCTAGTGATTCCCCAGATGATCTGGTCAATTTTTATAGAGCTCTGGTCGAAGGCAATTATGACGCCGTATTTGGTTCACGATTCATATCAGGAGGGAAAACGGTTGATTATCCTCCAGTTAAGCTATGCATCAATAGACTGGCAAATAGTTTGATCCGGGTTTTGTTTGGTTTAAAGTACAACGATATAACCAATGCCTTCAAGATGTATCGGGCAGAAACCATTGAAGGGCTTAAACCGTTTCTTGCCGCTCATTTCAACCTGACAGTAGAGCTTCCCTTGAAAGTGGTCGTTAGAGGATATTCTTATACCTGGCTTCCTAATCAGTGGGCAAATCGAAAAACTGGTGCAACCAAACTTAAGCTCAAAGAAATGGGGAGCCGATACATATTCATTATCCTTTATTGCTTGATGGAAAAGTATCTTACACGTAGAGATTACATGAAGAACAAAAAAACCAATTAGAAAATACAGTAGATTTAAAACATGAAACCGCTTTTTGTGAGCTAAAGTACGTTTATGGATATAGCAATCGTAACTGGGTCGATGGGTTTGGTGGGAACCGAATCTGTCCATTTTCTAACAGCGTCCGGGTTAAAAGTAATTGGTGTTGACAATAACATGCGCCGAGAGTTTCTTGGCGACGATGCCTCCAACGAGTCAAACCGCAAGGTCCTTGAAGAGGAATGTCCGGGTTATGTTCATCATTTTAAGGATATTGGCTCTGGACCGGATATGGAACGAATTTTTTCTGAATATAATCAGGACATCAAACTCGTCGTTCACGCGGCCGCGCAGCCATCGCATGAATGGGCCAATCAGAATCCGGTAAAGGATTTTACCACCAATGCAAACGGTACTTTAAACATACTAGAAATGACTCGGAAGTTTTGCATCAATGCCGTATTCATCCATTTATCCACCAACAAAGTTTACGGCGATCTCGTAAATACTCTACCGCTGGTTGAACATGAAACAAGATGGGAACTGGAGTCCGCACATCCATTTTACGAACGGGGTATTGATGAGTCCATGAGCATTGATCACTCGACTCATAGTTTGTTTGGCGCTTCCAAAGCCGCGGCCGATCTCCTTGCCCAGGAATACGGAAGGAGCTTTGGACTCAAAACAGTCTGCTTCAGAGGAGGATGCCTGGCAGGACCTCTTCACTCAGGAGTCAAATTACACGGCTTTCTCTCTTACCTCATGGCCTGCGCTATGAAGAAAAAAAAATACACTGTTATCGGATTCAAAGGAAAACAGGTGCGCGATAATCTTCATAGCAAGGACTTGGTAGACGCGTTTTACGCTTATTACAAAAAACCTAAACCTGGAAAGGTCTACAATATTGGAGGGGGCCGCTTTAGTAATTGTTCTCTTCTTGAAGCGATTAATTTGTGTGAAGAAATTTCGGGAAACAAAATAGACTGGTCGTATGAAAAAGAAAATCGCGTTGGGGACCATATGTGGTGGATAAGCGATTGCAGTCGATTTCAAAAAGATTACCCGAAATGGAAATACAGATATGACATAAAAAATATTCTTGAGGAAATTCACAAAGGTTTACGTCAGCGTTTATAAGCCCATCATTCTTCTTCTGAAGCTGGCTTGATGTATGACAGTGGAAAAGGCGTTCCCAAAGACTACGAAGAAGTAGTGAAATGGTTTCGTAGAGCTGCCGAACAAGGACATTCTAAAGCACAAAACAACATCGGTGTATGGAAGATAATTTGAAAGATGAAAATTGATTCATTTTTCGGATTTAATGAAGAGGACACCTCATTCTTTCTACTTCCTCTGCTGTAAGCGAAGGAGCCACAACCCTTTTCGCCTCTATAATATCTTGCGTTTCTATATTTCTCCTTGTTGCCAAGGCAATACGAGCGGCTTCATTTGCTAATTCTTCAATTTCTGCACAGGTGTATATTTCAGTTTCTTCTGCAAGTTTAATCCAGTCAATCTTTCCCAAAGGTCTATCTTTCAAAAAAATATGAAGTAATTCATTTCTGGCTTCAAAATCAGGAGGGCCAATAAATATTTTTTTATCCATTCGACCTGGCCTTTGGACTGCCCGATCAATATTAGTAATAAAGTTAGTTGCTCCAATTACAAGAATGTCTTTCTTTGAACACTCATTAAGTTGAACCAGAAACTCATTAACCTCAGCCCTATAATGATGCCCGACATCATCACCTTCTCGACTTGGTACTAAGGCATCTAGTTCATCAACAAATAATATGGATGGAGAATTCTTTTCCGCTGCATCAAACATGGAACCTATTAACTTTTGACCACCATGGACATAAATACTAGCGAGATCAGAAGGTTTAATCTCGACAAAATAAAAATCCATATGGTCAGCCAATTTACGAGCAATAAATGTCTTTCCACATCCTGGAGGACCATAGAAGAGAATACCATTTGGCAAACTAACTTTATATCGTTCGTACAACTCAGGTTCCTGCAAGGGTAAAATCACATCCCTTTCCAAAGTCATTTTTACTTCACTCATTCCGCCAGCTGCCAATCAGGAGGACATATTAACTAAATGGCATAGCCTCCCAGATAACCCTTAGCTATATTACTATTTGGCTGCTTATTAGTTAATAGTGGCTTTAAGCAATAACCTTAAGGATCAAAGAATACCAGGAGGGATTCGTCTCATTATCTTAATTCCTAGCTCAATAAAATAAGCTAATAAAGAATTAATATATTGAGCAGCCTACTTAATATTAAAGGAACGGGGTATCCAACGAATTCCTTATAATTTTAATCCCTTAATTTTTTAGCTAAAATAAAATAAGCCTGTAAGGATTTAACGTTATTACCAGAATTACCAAATCGATTTA
>DTRI01000169.1:0-1232 GCA_012966015.1 Flavobacteriales bacterium
AATGTGGGAACTTCTGCTTTAAGGTGAGTTCTGCGTTTGTCCCTTCTCTGTTTGGATATCTTTCGTTTAGGATGTGCCATTGGATATTATTTGGATTGGATTATTAGGCGTCTAATTTAATTTTTTTAAGTGCTTCCCATCTTGGATCTATTGTTTCTTCATCTTGAGTTTTCCCCTCTAAACCATTTAACCTCTCTATGGTTTCGGTGTCGCAATCTCCTTCGTCATGCACCTTTCTTTGCGGAAGTTGCAAATGTATGTATTCAAAAACATAAGGCGCAACATCAATAGTGTTTTCCTTTTCTGATATTACAATGATTTCATCTGTTTCCTCATATACTTTTACCCCAAACTTTACTATCAACCTGTTGCTGCCAGATATGGGCAATTCCAATATGTCAGCGCAACGATCACACTCGACCTTTACGCTGCCATCAATATTGAATTCCAGAACAAGTAAATTATCAGCCTTCATCAACTCAACATTCACTTTGAGACTACCGCTGTTTATCTCTGCTGAATGTAGTTTCTGAAAGAAATCCTCCTCGATGTCCAAAGCAAATTCGTGCGACCCTACTTCCAGGGACGCGAATTGAATTTCAAATTGTCTTTCGTTCTTCATACATTTTTGTTTAAAACGGGTGCAAATGTATGAATTTCACAGATAATACAAAAGGTAATTTGATTGTGAGAAGCTCACTTTCTACAACCTGCTACTCAGCTGACCGTGCACGGTGAATATTACACGCCATGCAGAGTGCGTTCACAAAGGATTCTTCACTTGCAAGATTCTTGCCCGCAATATCATAGGCCACTCCATGATCCGGTGATGTGCGAACTACAGACAATCCGGCTGTAAAGTTGACTCCCGAATCAAAGGCGAGCGCCTTAAAAGGAACTAAGCCCTGATCGTGATACATGGCCAGGATCCCATCGTATAGTTTTAGGGAATTGGAACCGAATAATCCGTCAGCTGAAAATGGACCCTGCGCTTGAATTCCCGCCTTATTTGCCTCAGCTATAGCGGGAATAATGATTTCTTCTTCTTCGCTCCCCAGCAGTCCGCTATCTCCTGCATGTGGATTCAATCCCAACACAGCAATCACAGGATTGGGGATGCCGAAATCATTTCTCAAGGAATCCGAAAACACTTTTAGCCTTTGCACAATTAACTCAGCATTGATTGAATCTGATACCCGCCTTAAGGGAATGTGTCCGGTAACAACTCCTAC
>DTRI01000169.1:1242-3420 GCA_012966015.1 Flavobacteriales bacterium
TCAGTGCACATCAGCATAATTATATTATCTCCATTGAACTTCCGCTTCAGATATTCGGTGTGGCCCGATACATTGAATTGCTCTGATTGAATATTGTGTTTGTTAACCGGTGCAGTGATCAATATATCGGCACAATTGTCATGAAGAGCCTGTATGGCACTATCCAAAGACAACAGGGCACATTTCCCGCCTAATTCCGTTGCTTCGCCAGGTTTCACTTCAGCTTCTTCATCCCAGCATTGTACAACATTGACCACATTCTCCAGCGCTTCGCTGGCATCAGTGATAATCTGAAACTCAAAATTCATATATCCCAGAGCTTCCTTGTAGAATTCTAAAACTTGTGAGCTCCCGTAAATGACGGGTGTGCACAGCGCAAACAGTTTCTCGTCTTTGAAAGACTTAATAATGACCTCCGGACCTATGCCATTGATGTCACCAATGGTAATCGCAGCTATGATCTTATCTGGCTTAGGCATGCTCAACGCCTCTAAACTTTATTCACAAAAAAGTCGAACAACAAGCGAACGCCTACTCCTGTTCCACCAATGCCTCTATAGCTGTCTCTTCCATCCAGGAAGGCCGGGCCAGCAATATCCAAATGAATCCAAGGGTAATCTGTAAAATGGTGAAGAAATTTACCCGCGGTAATCGATCCACCATAGGGTCCGCCCAGATTCTTAATGTCGGCTATTTCCGATTTGATCATCTCACCATACTCATCCCAAAATGGTAATTCAGCCAATCGTTCATGAACATGATGACCACTTTCCCGTAGTTTTTCATGCTGCTTTTCAGCTCCTTCATGCATGGACACCATTCCTACCGTTCCTATCGCCGCAATGGAAGATCCGGTTAGTGTTGCCAGGTCTATGACCAATTCGGGTTTGTATCGTTTGGCGTAGCTAAGTGCATCAGCCAGGATTAACCTACCCTCGGCATCTGTGTTCAGCACTTCCACAAAAGTCCCATCATGCATGGTGATCACATCTCCCGGAACATAGGCATTTCCCGATGGCCTGTTATCCGTAGCGGGAACCAATCCTATTATATGAACGGGTAGTTTGGCTTTGGACACCGCGTACATGGCACCCGCAACCGCCGCGGCTCCTCCCATATCACATTTCATGAAATCCATTGATTTTGGAGTGGGTTTTAAGCTCAGGCCACCCGTATCAAAAACAACTCCCTTGCCAACCAGCACATAAGGCTTTTTATTCTTATATCCCTTAGGCTTCCATTCCATAATAGTAAATGTAGGTGGGTCGATACTTCCCTTATTAACAGCGAGCAAGCCACCCATTCTCAACGATTGTATCTTTGACTTGCTAAAGACCTGCACCTTAAATCCAGACTCCTTACCCATTTTTTGAATTTCCTTCGACAGCTGTGTTGCTGTTAGAAACCAGAGTGGTTCATTCACCAGGGTTCTCGCATAAAGACTACCCTGCAACGCAGCGTTGAGGCGGGCGACGTCTTTTGTATTCACCTCTTTGCCTTGTATGCGAATAGATTTTAAGGAGGCAGCAAGCTTCTTTTTATCCTTCTTGTATTTGAGAAATTGATAATTTCCGAGTGCCAGTCCTTCGGCAAATGCGAGCAAGTGGTCCTTGTTTTTTAACGCGCTCATTACCGTTATTCGATTTATTTTATCTGCATTCAAAACCGCTAACAAGTCGCTTCCCGCCCTGCGACAGGCTTCCGACGTGAGCTCTACAGTCTTTCCCTCGTCAATTACAGCTATGTGAGCTACCCGCTTGTATTGATTGATCGTCACCCTTTTTTGCTCCTTCTTGGCAATACAGTCTTTTATATATGTCAACTCCTGTTTTGAAAAATCAATATCCACAAAGTTTGACTTTTTGTCGGCGAGGATAATTATGTTCTCCTGATTTGAAACAGATGTAACGCTAGATATTTTTGTCATGATATTATTTGTAATTTTGATCCCCGCAAACATTAACACCTCCCGGTTGCAGCGGAATTCTATTGCGGATCAAAGTTAATTAATTGTTACACAATCGTGAATACTGACAGCCTACTTCAAGACGCACTGGATTTCAAATTTCTTTCTGCAGAAGAAGGAAAATTTTTGTTCGAAAATGCTTCTACGCCTGAGCTGAGCTTTGTGGCAAACGAATTGAGAAAGATCCAAAAGCCGGACGGAAAAGTGACCTG
>DTRI01000170.1 GCA_012966015.1 Flavobacteriales bacterium
TTATAATGAAAGGGGAATGGTTGGTCTCAGAAGTTAATGTGAACGGAGGAGCTCTGAATCAGCTGGGGCAATTGCTCCCTGAATTTGAAACCAACGGGCGGTATTTAATTTACATGATGGACAACGGTTTGATGAAGGGTGAGTATTACATTGGAGATGCTTTGGATTATGAGGTTTTTGGGGAATGGGACTTGAAGACTCATGATTATATCTACATGAAAATAGACGAATATATTGATGGAACATTTCTATTGCGCTCTAATGGTAAGCAAGAATTTACATTGTATTGCGACAGTAACAATATAGCTTTTTATGATATCGGAATAACCACAATGGTACTTGAGTTAAAACGGCACTAGGGGTGGTTAATTAATTCTACATCCAGCACCCATTCACCTTCAATAGTGAGGTCGGAAAAAATCAATTCATCTGCTACCAATTCCAATCGTAAATCGAACGATTCGCTTTTCAGATAATCATCCAACACCTCGCCTTCTGGAACAAGGTGCAACTCAGAACCAATACCGTTATCTACGTTGTAATGATGTGCCATTTTAATTTCGGGAAGCACATCTGTTGAGATGTACACTTCAATATCATTCAGGAAGCCAAAAGTTTGACTTTGAGGGGAGGTAATATTGATGATGAAGTCCCTCAGATAAATGTCGCGAATCAAAGTGATATGTGGGTTAGTATTCTCTGCGGAAGTCGAAAAATCAAGAGAGACATCAAGGAATGGAATCTGAAAAGGTAGAGTAAGCCCGATAATTGAAGGAATCGAGAAGTCCAAAGGTTCAATTATAACAAACCTGGTTTCTTCATATGGTATAGTCTCAGGAATTTCATTCTTTTTACAGCAGATTCCGCTTAAACAAATGGCACCAACAAATACGATATTTTTCCAATTCATACCGACCAACTTAGCCTTTAAAGGTAGCAAATATATTTTCCAGGTTATCATTTATAATCGCTACATGTTTCATCATTATGAAATTCAATTGCTATGAAATCAACGAAACTGATGAATTATAAATCTCAACTTCCAAAGATGTATACATCAATTTGGTTGCCCCAAACCTTTAGGCTAAGCTACGTAAAAACGATTTGGCAGGCAAGGATGTTGCTTAGGTTTTGTGCCTGTTGTATGGCCTTTATTGATAATAACGTTTCGAATAAAGACAGTGCTCTTGGGTTTACTCAAGGCGTTGGCTTTATTTTTGTCGGCAAATCGTTTATTCTTTTACAAAACGAATTACAGCTTTCTTCTCTGCTGGTTCATCGGTAAGCAAATAAACCCCGGAAGGATCACGTTAGCAATCCTGCAATGGCCACCTGCATCCATTTCAAGAGTAAAAAGGCTTTTAAGGCAACTGCGAATAATCCAAGGTTCATTTTTGAACTGTGTATAATGTACTTGGGGAATCAGTTTATCAAGTAATTTGAATTATCTTGAAGTTGCATTTGAATGTGGTTGGTAAAGCAAAATAATTTCATTGGCATCCATTATGTTAGTTTGGTTTACTTCCCTGAAATTTACTTTAATGCTTTAATAAAATCATTAATCATAAATCGTCCGGACAGCCCGCACGTATAATTCGTTGATAATATTTGCTTCTGACTGAACACCCTCTATGAAATTCTGAGACCACGCATCACTTTCAAAGTCAGACAAGCTAGAGCTCCAATAGCTATTCCAATTGAATCCACCAATTTCATCTTTATTGTGATACAAAAGGTCCAATTCCTTTATTGTGGGCAATCTCCATCCATTGCCTAAAGCAGCACAGGCCTTTTGTGCTGCAACCCATTCCATTTGATTTTTTTTTGTTTGCAAATCGTTTGACCTCATATCTTTTCCCAGGTCCCACCTCATCACTACTAAATTTCCAATTCTCACAGTTGTGTCACTTATAGACTCTATTTCAATTGAGGTGGAAACATCAGTTGCTTCTTCCATAGTTTCAATTGAGCTTGAAAGATCAGTAGCTTCCTCCACAGTTTCTCCTCTTTTAGTTTGAAAAAAATCACGTACCATTTCTTGTGCTTCTTTGTCGCTAAAAATTGGTTCTTTATCAGAGGCTATTCTTGCTGTTAAGCCATGGATGAATTGGTCTATATTGAATTCTATAAATTCAGACTCAAAGCCTTTGGCAATGTCCATGCCAATAGCGTAGCTCACTGAATCAACTTGGTTTTTTGGAGGAGTAATTTTCTCTTGAGAGTATATTGTATTGGAGTTCAATACAATTATGGCTGCCATTAAAAATAAATAGTTCTGTTTCATAATTGGTTTAATATTTTGATTCTTAGGAATGTTTGCTAACGCTTTGGCTATGCTGCGTTTCAATCCAGTTTAGGTATTGTTGTACCTAGTGATTTTGTATTCTTTTCATTGCAATATCAGCTTTCCGATAGCATATAGGTGGGTGTCGGTACGGAGTTGAAAGAAGTACAGTCCACTTGTTAATTTTTTTCTTTTTATTTCTATACTGCCTGTCTTAATGTCTGTTATTGACCTTACAAGTTGTCCTTGTGTATTGAAAAGTGTCAAGGTGTGGTTTTCTTTTCTAGAATTGTCGAACTCCAAAGTCGTTTGTTGGCTCATGGGATTAGGATATATCTCGGTTATGACGCTGTTCTCTTGCGGCTGTACGCTAACTACTTCTGAAAAAATAGAATTCCCTTGTTGGTTTATTATTCGTAGTTTATAGTAGGCCAGTACTGACAGAGCTTCCATATCAGTAAAGCTCATCTTATCAGTGTTCATTACACCTAGTGCTGCATATTCTTCACCATCTGCACTTCGTAATACCTCATAACTAATAAAATTATCTGTATAGGCAATTTCCCATTCTGTGTAGACATAATTAACCGATCTTTCTGCACTAAACGAGATTATGTTGGCAGCAAGAACAATATTACAAGGGCATATGCTCATGTCATATTTAGCTACAGCAATATCAGAGTTGCCGACATAAGGTAAATTGACGACTGGAGTACAAGGGTCAACATCCACACTCGCATCATCGAAGCTATACACCATGTACATATCAGAACCCAAAAGGGCAATATGACGATTCCGATAGGTTTCATTGTGACCAGGACCAAGTATAAAGGCGCAAAGAAAATTACCATCGTTGTCATACTGCGCAGCAAAGACTGCTTCTGTTCCAATGTTGGTAAGATTGTAGACGCTTGCTCCGGGATCAAAATCCGCAATGCTGCTATACATGTCTCCCATAATAAATATGTTCCCGGAGGCATCGAGCGCAATAGAATTGGCATATTCACTTAGAGTGCTTCCAACTCTCTGTGCCCATAAAAAATTGCCACTGACATCCAATTTACTGATGTAGATATCGTATGCTCCGGCCGAGATCAGATTAATGGTTGCTGCTCCAGGGTCGAAA
>DTRI01000171.1 GCA_012966015.1 Flavobacteriales bacterium
GCTTCATCTAGCACAACGCGCTTAACATGCTTGAGTACTAATTTCTTGCGTTTGATCAGGTCTTTTGTTCTGCCCGGCTGCCCAAACGGGGACGGGCAAAACCGCAGCCTTCGGATTACCATCTATTCAAAAAACGAATATTGACGAAAAAAGAACTCAAACTTTGGTGCTTTGTCCAACCAGGGAGCTTTGCGTACAAATAGCCAAAGACCTTAAGAGTTTTGCTAAACACAGCGATGGATTGAGTGTTGTCCCTGTGTATGGTGGTGCGAGCATCGAACCGCAAATGAAGGCTCTAAATAGGGGAGCACATATTGTTGTGGGCACGCCGGGCAGAACAAAAGACCTGATCAAACGCAAGAAATTAGTACTCAAGCATGTTAAGCGCGTTGTGCTAGATGAAGCGGATGAGATGCTGACCATGGGTTTTAAGGAAGACCTGGAGGCAATACTTGGCGAAACGCCACGGGAAAAGCAAACCCTACTCTTTTCCGCCACTATGTCTAAGGCCGTTACAAACATCACATCTAACTACATGAAAGATCCGCTGGAGATTTCAGCCTCCAGAAAAAATATTGGAGCCGATAATGTGACGCACCTGTATTACATGGTTCAGGCTAAAAACAGGTATGAATTGTTAAAGCGAATTGCCGATGTAAACCCAACAATTTATGGGATTGTGTTCTGTCGTACGCGACGCGAAACAAAAGAGATAGCGAACAAGCTCATTCAAGATGGTTATAATGCCGATGCTTTGCACGGCGACTTATCGCAGGCACAACGAGATGAAGTTATGGGGAGGTTCAGGAAGCGCCACCTGCAACTATTGGTTGCCACGGATGTAGCTGCAAGAGGGCTGGATGTAGATGATCTGACCCATGTCATCAATTACAATTTGCCAGATGACTCCGAGGTATATGTTCACAGAAGTGGCAGGACTGGAAGAGCGGGTAAAAGTGGCATTTCTATCGTGTTGACTCATACCAGGGAAACCAGTAAAATCAATGAAATTGAAAGTAAGTTCGGGATAAAGTTTTCCAAAGAGCAGGTGCCCAGCGGAAAGGATATTTGTAGTGTGCAGTTATACTCTCTCATAGATAAAATTGAAAAGGTAGAGGTTGACGAAAAACAGATCGAACCGTTTCTGCAAACGATTTACGAAAAGCTGGAGCACTTGGATAGGGAGGACCTGATTAAGCATTTTGTTTCAGCTGAATTCAATCGATTCTTAAGCTATTATAAAAATGCCCGGGACATATCTGTGTTGGGCAACGATCGTGCAGATAGACAGGAAAACAGAGGTAGGCGAGACAAGGGAGGTAGGGGAGATAGAAAAGAAAGGGGAGATAGAAAAGAAAGAGGAGATAGACCTGGTAGAAGAAGCTCCGATTTAACGAGGTTGTTTATCAATGTAGGAAGTAAAAATAATTTAACGGCAGCGCGATTAATCGGCCTTATCAATGAGGGTTTGGACTCTGGAGATGTGGAGGTAGGTAAGATCGAGGTGATGAAAACGTTTTCATTTTTTGAGCTAGATAGCTCTAAGGCCGGTGAATTAATGAATGCCCTCAAGGGGCAGTCGCACGCTGGTGTGGCGTTGATGGTGGAGCCTTCACAAGAAAAGCCAAAGAAGCGTTCCTTTGACAAGAGCAGACCCTCTAAGCAATTCAAGGTCGGAAAAAAAGACCCTTCGGCCGAAGGACGGGGAAAGAAAAAGAAAGGCTCCTGGAACAAGCAAAAGGGCTTTGGAGGTCGCCGTGACCGAAAAAACCGAGGGGAGAGGAGTTAAACTGTCTTTCTGATAATGTTCTACTTCATATCAAAGTGGAAGTCTATCCATAAACTTTAGTGTAATTCAGTGTTTTGCAGTAGTAAAAAGCTTTTTGTAAAAAATTTGTATTATATATGAATAAATACGTATATTTACGTAAACAAACGTATAAATACGAATATGAAGGAAACGTACCCATACAAGAAAACCTGTCTTTACTGTAATGAACAATACAAGGGAAGGCTCAATTCAAAGTTTTGCACCCCTTCGCACAAGGCACTTTATCATGCGGACATCAATCGACAAAATGAGGAGGTAGAGAATAAAAAGTATGATCGTTACAGGATGGTAGTTGATTTGCTGATTAAAAACTGCGAAATTCTGGATTCTGTGTTGGAGAAGAATACGGTTCCCAACGTTTCCGTCACTAGAAATGAATTGCTCCAGCTGGGGTTTAGCTTTCAGTACCATACATCAATTGACGGCCAGGAAGGATACAATGTTTTTATGAGCTTTGATAAGGGACTTAAAATACTCGGGGTGGATACTTATGAAATAGTGACCAAGCAGTAGATAACTTTAGTTCTGTAATTACTGTGACACCTTCAAATAAACACATGAATTTATTGAGCCGCGCAATGCTCGTCCTCGTTATGCTGACAGGCATAGTGCTGAGTATTAAATCTGTTAGAGAACCAGATTTATGGTGGCAGCTTAGAACGGGTGAGGTAATACTGGAGCAAAGAGCAGTTCCTCAAACGGATATTTTTTCATTTAGCTACGAGGGTGTAGAATGGGTGAATGTTAAATGGGGATTCGAAGTGTTTCAGGCGCTCATCACCAGGCTGGGCGGGCCCGAATTGCTACCGCTCTTGCAAGTAATAGCCACCATCTTGTTGTTGCTGATTTTGCTGAGAACAATAACAGTTATTGGCCAAAGTATAATTGAAGAGAATTTCAAACCTTCCACAGGAACTGGACTCGTATTGCTGCTTACCCTGGTCATCATTGAATACAGAATGACAGGTAGGCCAGAATGTGTAAGTCACCTGATGGCCGCCGCTTATATTCTCTTGTTCACACAACACAGGATCAGGCCCTCCAGGTGGATTTTCCTGCTTGTTCCTCTTCAAATATTATGGGCCAACCTTCATGAGGCATATGGAATGGGAATCGTCTTTGCAATCATGTTCACTGCCGCCGCCTGGATTGAATACAGGTGGTTAAGTGCCAAGCCATGGTACACGGGCGAAAAAAAGATTCCCAAATTAATGACAATGGCCGCAGTTTTATGCGTGGCGGCAACCTGCATTAATCCAAGAGGCGTACAATTACTCACCCATGTTGGTGAAATTTTTTCCCAATTGGGAGAGAATAAGTTCACCGTTGAGCTTTATTCTTTCAAAGAGGCAAAGTTCTGGACTGTCCGGTCTATAATTGGGCTTTCATTCATTCTCGTAAGCACCTACCTATTTGGTGTGAAATCTGAGCTCGCCGGTAAAGCACCCATGTCGCTATGGAAGCGCCTTGTAAACAATATTAGCCTGGGATATGTATTGCTTATTATTGCCATGGCTTATCTATCACTTTCTGCTTACCGAAATATTCCATTTGCCGTAATTGCTGCTGCACCACTATTAGCCGTTGCCGCTGACCGATGGTTTTTGAGCAAAGCGGAGAGCAGTGCTAATTTGAAATATCAGCTGGCAGCCATCGGTATGGGATTGGCCTTATATGTTGGTGTTGTCTCAGGTTTGTACTACCAAACCTTTAATTCCGGAGAAGAGTACGGCCTGAAAGTAAATGTTAAAAAAGCTCCGCATGGGGCTGCTGCTTTTCTTAAAGAGAACAATATCCAAGGCAAGGCCTTTACCGATTATCTCTCCTCTTCTTATTTGCTTTGGTATTTGCAACCCGATTTTAAAACCTATATCGATTTGAGGGACCTGGACATATACCCAGCCGTTTTTCTAAAGAATAACTTTATGCTTTATGATATGCCAGACAAGGTATTTCCCCTTGCAGATGGTGATATGGCCTTTGACTATATCAGCATTTTGAATAATTCCCTCATGCTCAACACCCATCGTTATCTTATGCAAAATCCAACTTTCGACTTGGTGTATGGCGATGCCCTGTCTTCACTATATCTACGGAATAATGATAATAATCGCGATGTAATTGAGAAATACGGAGTTAAATCGAGTGGACACGATGTTTTTCGGGCCAGATCGCCCATCGATCCCAGTGGTTTATCAAAACTGATAACTCAACTTTTTAATCCTCTCTATCGCCCCCCAAGTAATGAGGATGTGAATCGCCCTGAAGACAGAGTGAAGTACTATCAGTACCTGGGCGTTACGCCACAGATTGCAGAATAAGTGTTGGTACACTGATTATTCCACTACAATTTGCCTGGTGTAAGCACCTCTTTCGCCAATCACTTTCAGGCAGTAAACACCAGTGGGATATTCGCTTAGATCAACGCGTTGAGAATAGAGACCCTGAATATTATGAAAGGCCTTTTCATACACCAGCTGTCCCAACACATTTGAAATGTTCAATTGTATATCCTGATTGTCTTCCAGCTCAATTTCTAACACGAATTCTCCATTGTTGGGATTGGGATAAACATGCAGCTGAATACCACCAGTTACTGTTACTTCATCAATTCCTGTGAGCGTGGCGGACATTGCCGTACACCCATTGCCATCCGTTATCTCAACCGTATAAATTCCGTCTTGCGTAATGGTGTAACTCTGGGCAGTTGCTCCGGGAATCAGGGTGCTGTTCATGAACCACTGGTAACTGGATGCAGCATCCGAGGTCAGTACATTCACATTCTGGGCGATGTTCGGTACGGCCGGGTTTGGGTTTACAGTGACCGACGTTATTGACGAAAAGCCACTGGAGCAATTATTAGCATCTGTTACATACACCATGTGTATTCCAGTAGAGTCTACAGTAATCGACTGGGTGGTTGCGCCACTGTTCCATGTATATGCTGTTGCGCTGGTCGACGTGAGAATAACACTACCTCCCTCACAAAATGAGATAGGGCCACTGGCGGTAATTGTTGGTGTAGAAGGAGGAGTATTCACCGTAACGGTTGTTGTATCCGAAGTGGCACTGCACCCGTTCCCATCCGTATAGGTAACGGTATAGTCTCCTGATGTGGTAACTGTAATTGCTTGCGTAGTCGATGCATTTGACCACGTATTGCCTGTCGTACTGCTAGAGGTGAGTACTACATTCTCACCCTGACAAATATTGGTGGCGCCGCCAGCTGCTATGGTAGGTGTTGCCGGCAAAGTGTTAACCGTAATATAATTACTCATTATCAGTGTATCGCTGCCGGCGATGTTTATAGCTATCAGCGTTACGTCATAAGTTCCCTGCGTATTGTAGACTACTGTGGGGTTTTGTGTTGAATCAGCCGCAGGAGTAGCACCAGGCAGCACCCAAACCCAGGATATAGGCGTTTGTGTAGACTGGTCCGTAAAGGTCACAGCATCCCCAATACACACCATTGTATCGCTTGCGCTAAATGCGGCCACCGGCGGCGGACAAGCCGTAGCTGTGATAAAGGCTGTTAAAGCCATCGTATCAGATCCGCCTCCATTAATAGCAATGAGTGTTACATCGTATGTTCCGGGAGTATTGTAGCAGATTGTTGGATTTTGTGTTGTATCAGTTGTTGGTATGCCTCCGGGGAATGCCCAATTCCAGTTTGTTGGGCCATTGGTACTCATATCTGTAAAGTTTACGCAAGTCCCCTGGCAGAAATTGGTATCCGAAGCTGAAAAATTAGCCACTGTAGGCACATTTGTGATTGTTACCCACTGGCAAGATGTGCTGTTGCCGACAACATTGGTAGCAGTCAGACATACATTGTAAGTGCCATTAGATGTATAGGTGTATCCCGGATTTTGGGAGGTGCTGGTTCCTGAACCGTCGCCGAAATCCCAGAACCAGCTGAGAGGCGTATTGGTGGAAGAGTCGGTGAAAGTAACTACTGGGTCCCCGGATGAGTTGAACGAGAAATTTGCAGCCGGTGCGCCAGCAAACGTATCTGTGATGGCCCTGAAATGGTAATCATCCGTAATGCCGAACCAAGCGGGCCCGGCGTCTAAGTAGTATGTACGCGAAGCAATGCCCGGTGTTGTTTGTGAGAGCCAGACTTCCCCTGTGGGTACCGTAAATCCTACAAACACATCTCCTGAAATATTCGATAGCTGACTTGAATAGGGTCTAAGATCTACCCTAGTTATTATATTGGGTTGCGCCAATGTTGCCTCAGGAAATATCATGAATGGCGTGATGAGATCTGCGCCTGGCAAGCCTCCGGCGTTGGCCCAAACGTGAATGAGCATACTGTCATTAGGCCGGTTCACATCCGTATAGTTCCTGATCAATGAAGTCACCAGGTCGGTGGTGCCCGCCAATGTAATTCTAACGGCTGCACCTGGAAATCCGCCAGCTGATCCGGGGCCATAGGAATTCACAAAGTCGACGGAACTATTATCATAAACGAGATAATTACCTGAGATGTAAGAGGAAGTATCGCTCTCAGCCGTGTTCAATGAGTCAGAATCATCAATGGCGGTAATCCAGTAATCCACCCATGTGCCAGCTGGCTGGCTGGGCAAAACAAATAAATAATTGTCGGCGGATGTGTTAACGCCTGTTACCATTTGCGGGGCGCCACCATCTATGGTATAACTCAATTCAGCGAGGCTAATACCAGATATATCGATGATCTGAGCATTTATATTTTGGTCGGCTAAAGAAGCCTGGTACATCACTGGCCCTGTATGGAGAATCAGTGGAGGAGAATTATCGATACTGTTGCTTGTAAGCTCAAAGTCATCTATGTACATACCATCTTCATTCACTGCACCATCGCTCGCAAATCTAAAGCGGACAAGTACATTGGCACTTCCTACAAAACCTCCCAACGAGTAACTGTATTGAATCCAGGGCGTGAGGTTGTTTTCGCCATCAAATGTGGCCAAATTCACCCAATTGGACCCGCCATCGCCTGAAGCCTCAACATAGGTATAGTCAAAACCCCCTTCAATATCATAAATAGCCCAAAAAGATACGTTGGCATCTAATACCGTGGAAAGGTCTACAGGATTCGCCATGGTGGCGTAAGAAGTTTCCAAATCACCGTAATTTCCTCCGGGACTTTCCGTAAGAGATTTGGTAGCGGAGTTGGAGTTTGATGAGTCCAGACCCCAATTATTGGTCAAGGTCCAATTACCTGTGCCGGACTCAAAGTCATCGGAGAATTCTACAACCTGGGCCTGGGCGTTAAATGCGAACAGAATTAATGTTAATGAGAGCATTGCTATGGTACCAGACACAATTCGTCGGCAAATAGTATTAAAAGCAAGATCAATTTTTTTCATGGCTTAGGATTTAATTGGGGGAATTGATTTTTACGGGGTGTTATTAGGTATTACAAAAGAACTAAAAAGTAGCAACAACAAAAAATGTATGCTGCATTAAAAAACCGCTCTCCCGAAGGTAGGTGGGACTCATTGCTATAGTTTGCTCTTGCAAAAGGCAGCCCGGCCATGAGCAATAACAAAACCTATACTATAGAATCTGATAAACCCTTAGAATAGAACTGTTGAACTTACCAGTTAAGATTGCATTTGGTATGCCAGAAACACCGAGAAATACTTTGAGCTACTTTGCCGAACTCCGTACCTTAAGTTCTTTTACGACTTTTTTAAGAAGTACCTCTACCCCTTTCATTTCTTGGGAGACATCTCTGCTTTTCGATGTTTTATTTTCAATTATGTGCAGCAGGCTGCTGAGCTCGTCAACTCCCAACATTGCGATATTGGGTTTAATTTTGTGAACTAATGCCATTATTTTATCCGAATCTTTATTTTTCACCAAAAGCTTCATTGATTTAAGATACTGAGGTAGTATTTCAACTAGTTTTACTATTATCTGCTTCATCAACTGCTTTTTACCACCAAGATATTCGTTCATCACATCAAACTTTACGAGTCGTTTCGAATGTATCCCGTTCAGTTTAATCTTTTTAATCTTGACAGGTGAAGTGGCTTTTTTAAGCAGAATTACCATTTTGTCGTGCAGCTCATTTGGATTATAAGGTTTGCTTAAATAATCATTGGCACCCGCATCCTGACACTTCTCTTTTTCGCCGGCACTGGCCTGGGCAGTTAAGGCTATTATCGGAATCGATCGCTTTTTTTCCTCCATTTCATTTCTGACATATCTCATTGTGTCATACCCGTCCATAACAGGCATTTGGCAATCCATCAGTATGATATCAAACTCCTCCTTTTCGAACGCTTTAATAGTCTCTATCCCATTGTCCGCGACCACCACCGTAGCTCCCGACTCAATTATTAAGTCTTTGGTCACCAACTGATTAACCGGATTGTCTTCCGCAAGAAGAACCTTCACATCTTTTAAATCAATATTATCCCGCGAATCATGCTGCGATCGCTGATTGACATTTGTCGTATTCTTACTCAATCGAAATAGCAGGTTAAAGCTAAACTCTGATCCTTCATGCGGTTTGCTCCTAACGGTAATTGCGCCTCCCTGTAATTCAATCAAACGTTTCACAATGGTTAATCCCAATCCGGTGCCACCATATTTCCTGCTTGTGTTGCTTCTTGCCTGAGCAAAAGCTTTAAAGATATATTGCAGCTTAGAATTTCCAATTCCTATGCCTGTGTCTGACACAATAAATTTCAGCTCAACTTTTGATTTTTGGCGAGACAAAACCCGAATGGTCAGATTCACCTCTCCTTTCTTCGTGAATTTTATTCCATTACCAATTAGATTAAATAGAATTTGACTAAGACGCGCAGCATCGCCAATAACAAGCTCCGGAACTGTTTCGTCTATATCTGATGTCAGCATCAAATTTTTATCCATGGCACGACTGGCAAAAAGCTCCAGGACGCTTGAGATTGTATTCCGTAAATTGTACTCCTTATTATCAATGGTGACTTTGCCGGATTCCATTTTGGCAATATCAAGTATGTCATTGATAATAACCGTCAATGTATCAGAAGAAGTAACGATTGCCTTTAGATATTCTTGCTGCTTCTCGCTAATATTCGTCTTTAGCAGGAGGTGGGTTAAACCAATGATACCGTTCATTGGTGTTCTAATTTCATGGCTCATGTTTGCAAGGAAGCGAGCCTTAGACTTTGCAGCCTGTTGTGCTTTATCTTTATCCTCAATAAGGGATATTTCTATTTTTTTGTGCGCATCTAATTCAGCCTGCAACCTATTATTCGCCTGAGTCAACTCTTCAATTAACCGATACTGTATCTGTGGTTGTATGGTAATTTGTTTGTCTCCGGCCATTCTATTAAATTATCCCGATAATTCCTTAATATAGCATTGAGCAAGCATTCTTTTTGGGTATAGTGGAAATACGTTTTCACAGTTATAAGTGAGTTCAAAAACGGTTTTACCTGAAACACAATCTGATAGCAGTGTGACATTGTATCCTTTATCGAACGCTATCCACCAGGTGGTATCGATACACATTGAACAGACAGGTCCCGCAAAAGCGAGATCTTTGATATGCTGCTTTTGTAAGCTTTCATTTAGATTGGTGTTGATAAAAGCAGTCAGACCTTGTTTTCCTGGCATTTCAGCAATACGCTCTCCAAACCAGCGTGTTTCCGGAATCGCATGAGATTCTTCAATAACTACTCGAAGAATTTCAACCCCACTAAAACAATCATTTTGATAACCAATTTGCGCCAAATCGCAATTTGATCTATTCATTGGTTGTAAATTTATATCGGGCCTATCTATTATATTACGTTTAATATTCCTTTAGGTTTCAATTAATTCATTATATGATAATTCCCGGTTAACAGTCCTTACTAGCTCTGCACCAGAAAACGGCTTGGTAAAATATGCGACAGCGCATTGGATAATATCTACCAGAGGTAGTAAATATTCAGAATAGTATTGAACATCATAAACGTTTAAGCTTGAAATTACAATAACCGGGATGCGCTGAAATTCCTTGGCTAAGTGCTCATTCAATAACTCCACCCCAGAGGTATCGGGGATCATTAAATCAACAATAGCAAGATTTGCCTCACCCCTGCATAATATATGCAGAGCTTCCCTTCCGCTAGTTGCCGCTTCCACTTCGTACCCTTCCATTGTCAGAAGTTGTTTAACTATTGTTAGAGAAATCGTATCATCTTCTACCAGTAGTATCTTCGGTATTTCCATCTTAGCTTAAAGTCATTTCCCAGTTAAGCTTTAACAGGAACCCCTACTAACCCTCTGATTGTTTTAACGACCTCATTCAGTTTTACGGGCTTCACAAAGTAAGCATCAGCCCCGATTGCGTTCGCAAAAAACTTCACCTCGTATCCGGACACCGTCGATATTATTATTACTGGCACATCATCGAATAGATGGCCCTTGAACATGGTGAGCATCTCCAGTCCAGAAATCCCCGGCATTTTTATATCTGTAATTATTAGCGATGGGTTAAAATCTCTTATTTTACCTAGCGCCTCATGGGCGTTGCTCGTTAATGCGACTACATACCCTTCTTTCTCTAAACAAGTTTGAAGACACAATCTCATAATTGCATCATCATCTACTATCAATATTTTCATATCTGTGCGCTAGCTTTAGAAATAATTTATTACTTATTTGTAGTTCATAAGAATGTAGAGGAACATTGAAAACACGGCGATGATTGCAATAAACGTAACGATTATTTGTCTAAAGCTTTTATCCTCGTCAACTTTTCTTTGCAATGCGTTCCGTTTAAACAAGTGCAGAGCACGTGTTTTAAGGGATATCAAGGCACTCTCATTTTTTACTACATAATCGGCGGCTCCCATTCGCATTGAGGAAACAACGACAGAAACATCATCCCACCCCGACAATATAACTACTTCGGTATCGGGGTAATTAGCCTTAATTTCGGTTAGGACTTCAACTCCATTTAACTTATTGGGTTCCAAGTCATAATCCAGGAGTACTAGTGAGGGTTTTCTATGCATTTGCTTCAAACAGTCTTCCCCACAAGAAAAAGTCATTATTTTTGCTTTTGGAAGAGTGACAAAATGTGAATGAACAAGTTCTCGATAAATCGGATCGTCATCCACAATAAATATGAGTTCGCTTTTGTTTCTGCTTGGATTTCTGTTTGAGACTCTGCTATTTGTTCTTTGTTTTAGTGCAGCGGTTTGCATAATTTGGTCTCTTATTAATTTTATTGATACTAAATATTACGGGTGAGCATTAATGAGTTCATAGATATTCTGTTAATGGGCATTATTTGTCGACCAAATGCCCAAATTAGCAGACTAACGACAAATATGTAACAAAATCAGGAATGAAGTGTATAATCGTTGATGATGACCCTGCGCAAATTGAACTGTTAACAGGTTATGTTAAGGACATCAGCTTTTTAGAGCTTGTTGGAACATGTGTGGATGCGATTGAGGCCATAGCCGTCCTGGAGAAATCAGAGGTGGACCTGATATTTCTCGATATACAGATGCCAAAAATTTCAGGATTAAATATGATCCGTAGCCTGGACAACCTGCCTCAAGTAATACTGGTCACTTCAAGTGAAAAGCATGCGATTACTGCATTCGATCAAAATGTGGATGACTATTTACTTAAACCCATTGCTTTCAATCGTTTTCTTAAAGCAGTAAATAAAACGAGGAACTCATATTTAAAGCAAAAACCAATTAAGAAGACGCCCGAGTCAATCTTTATAAAGGTCAACTCAGTTTTAGAAAAGGTCCGATTTACTGATATTCTATTCATAAAAGCAGATGAGGATTATGTGAATGTACATTTGAAAAACGACCAAATTCTCGTAAGTACGACCATGAATAAATTCATTGATAAATTGCCAAAATCAGAATTCATAAGAGTTCACCGTTCATATATTGTTCGCCTGGATAAGATTGAAAAGATCGATGGCCAGTTTCTGCTGATAAAAGACGAGATAATAAAGGTAAGCAGAACCTATAAGGAAGCCTTTTTTACAAGGATTAATACTATTTGATCGGAAAGCAAATCAGTACAGGCGGTCCCTTCTGGTTTTATCGAATTAATGTGATGTTTCCAGATTCAAAGAAGTCTTCACCATTGCTAAAAACTCCCTTTAGCTTGTAAGCAAATACATTTGTATTTAATTGCTTTCCATCATTACCATAAGTACCATCCCATCCTTCACCATAAGCACAGCACATTCCGTCACTTCTGGTGGATGGACTTGCATCACTTGTT
>DTRI01000172.1 GCA_012966015.1 Flavobacteriales bacterium
GAGCCATTTTTAAAAGACAAAATACTAGAATATACCAAGTTATATTTTGAAGATTTAAATTATCCTGACCACCTAAAGGTAAACAAATTTAGTTATGAAGAATTTAGAATTAAAAGATATATAGAAAATACAAATGATAGGCTAGATGTCCATACAGATGCCACAGGACTAGGACTAAATAAAAGATGGTTGTCATTATTCTGGTATTTAAATGATGTGGAGGGAGGAGGAGAAACTAAATTAACAGATATAAATTACTATGTAAAACCGAAGGCTGGTAGATTGTTGATATTTCCTCCTATGTGGATGTTTCCCCATGCCGGGCTTCCTGTTGTTTCTGGGACTAAATACATTTTACATACATATCTACATTATTCTACTACAAATATGCATGATTTTAATGCATTGGTGGACGCAAATCCTAATAAATCTGGAGCAGTAAGAGAGAAAAACATAAATAAACAGTAGCTCCCTGATTGGGAGATAATAACAATAAGGAGAACAATAATGGACTTTAGTGCATTTTTAGCCAGCCTTCCTCAGTATGTCGAGATTGTAGTGCAGGTCGTTGGTGCTTTTGCCTTAATCGCGGCTCTGACTCCGAACTCTTCGGATAATTCAATTGCCGATTTTCTTTTGCGATTGGTGAACACCTTAGGCGCTAATTTAGGCAAGGCTGCCAATAAGTAGTTTCTGATAAATGCGAGATGCTTGCTCGTAATGGGCAGAGGATGTGCAGGCCTTTATAGGCTCTGTGGAAGACAAGTTGATAACATCTAATAATATTAAGGTCGACCAAGATGTTATCGTTAAAAGGGGTTACTTGTCAGCATCATCGCACACGGAAGGGGCGAGGGCACTTCACCTCCATAGCCTCGCCCCTTCCGTATCAAGGAGGAGGAAATGATCCTCGGAGGAGAAATTGAATCTGCGCTTGATAAAATTGCCTGTCTACTTGTAGGTAAGGTAAATAGCGCGGCACACCAAAAAATTATTCAGTCTGCTCTCAAATCATTTGGTGCAAAAGTATCTATTACCTCTGACCACAATGTTTCCTTAGGGAAGATTGTTGTTACGGGAGAGCATTGTTCCTGGAAGGTTAGACAGAATATCGAACTCTTTCTGAACTATCATCCAGATTCTTATCGGGCTCTTATTACCGATAAGTCATGGAAGGTTTTAAGGTTCGACCTTTCTCAGACACTTCAGCATGAGTTGATTCATAGAGACCAATGTTCGTATATGACCTTTCCGAAAGATGAATGGGAAGACCACAACTGCAAAGTGTATGCCAGTCGAGGCAAAACATATAGACAAAAAGAAGTTCAAGAATACTTTGGCTCGACGGAAGAAATTGCAGCCCATGCCCATTGCATTATGATGGAGCTACGAGAGAATGCTCCCAGAACCAATCCAATCAAACTCCTAAAGAATGCCAAGAAAATCCCCAGAAAAAAGTCTCCCGGGATGAAGGATTACCTAGAAGCCTTTGATTATGACATGAATCATCCTGTCATGAAACGACTAATGAAACAGATTGTGTATTGGATTGAAAAAGGACAATAATTCATTATGGATAAGCATGAGAAGGTCCTTGACCTTTTGTCGGTCGTGGCAGAAGGCGTGGCCCGCAACACCACAGCCTCGGGCGCGAGGTTGGCAGCCGCTATTGTATATAAGAACCGAATCATTTCCATTGGTGTAAATCAGAAAAAGTCACATCCTTTTCAGGCTAAGTATTCTGTCAACGAAGACGCCATTTTTCTTCATGCCGAGACGGACACCATCCGAACCGCTCTCCGGTATCTCACCGAAAAAGACTTTTCTAAAACCACTCTCTATGTCTGTCGAATCAAACACGCAGACGGGCCAGACACTCCTTTGATCTGGGGATTGGCCAAGCCTTGTGTTGGGTGTCAGCGAGCTATTGCGACATTCGACATCAAAGAGGTGGTCTATTCAGAGGAGGGTGCAGGGGTCTATAGTTTCTTATAAATACTGGTAGATTATTTTTAGGAGAAGAGGTAGAGGGTTATCAATGGGAAATCTTGATAAAAAACAACTTTCAAAAAGAGATAATTTTGATACCTTTGTGGAAAGAATTACAAAAAGCATAGGGTTTGTTAAAACGAATGCGGCAGGGAAACCTATAACAACTGGATCAGGCAAAAAAAAAGTTCCTAATAATAATATAATGATAGGATATCACAATTCTAAAAATCATAAATCTTATATACGAAATCATTTAAGTGATCTTGGTGCGTTTATACGTCATGCACAATCTCTTTCTGATATAGATACCAATAAGAGCGCATATAGAGCAGGAACGGTAGTGGTTCCATATTATACTTCTAGTAATAGAGGTGTGCAATATATAAAATTAAATGAGTTATGGAAAGATCAGGGATTTGGGGGATTAGGAGGAAGATCACCAACACAAAAAGAGGATAATGCCTTAGCAAAATTAGATTATGATATAAAATTCCTTTGTAAGAAGAATGGAGTTCCCCATTTAAATATTTCGTATGATGTATCAACGGAATGGAAAGGTATAGTAGGAGCCATGACCGTTGATGGTACCCCAAAATCAGACTTTGGTTTGTATAAACTTGACGGGAATGGCAATCCTAAGATAGTATGTCATATTTCACACAAAGCTGGAAAGACGGCTTCTCAATTTTCTCAATGGGGAGGCATGGCAAAAAAGGCCGATGGAGGATCAGATCCAGTAATTAGTGGGAATAAGGAAGTGGTGCAATTTATACGAGATATACACGCCAGATACCCTGTAGGATCTTCTATGCCCAAGGATAAGCCTGCACTCAAACGAAAAATTAAAGATAAAATGTTAAAAGTAAAGGCGGCCTATGGGCCTAGGTGCATTAGAACATCATATAATTCAGGCTCTTCTGGGATAGATTGTGTCGATATTATATTACAAGGCTCAGATGCTTCTGTAACAAGTGGCCCTACAGGGACAGGAATAACACTCACTGGATCAGGACAAGATTATAGAATATCTTCTGATGGCCATACTATGAAAATGGGATCAATTGCTTTTGGAAATGATTATATGCCAGTTCTTATGATTATATTTAAAGATCCGAATAGAAAAGATTTTAGTGTAAAGGGGGCCCGATTTAGTATTTTTACTAATGGCGGCCGAGGAACGGCTAAAGATGAGCCTGCAAAAACAAATAATAGTCCTAGAAATCAAAATGGATATGGGGGAAATTGGCTTGTAAAATATGGAGTTAAAAATTGGCAGAATAGACAATGCAATTGTAATGAATATCCGGCAGTATGTGGTAGGGCTCCTAAAGGAAAAATCTGATAACCATGAAAACATTCACCCAACAACTCCTAGATGAAGGAACCACCGC
>DTRI01000173.1 GCA_012966015.1 Flavobacteriales bacterium
ATTTGACTCCGGCATAGGAGGGCTAACCGTTGCTAATGCTATCAACAAAGCAATGCCTAATGAGAAGCTTATCTACTTTGGTGACACAGCACATCTTCCGTATGGAGACAAATCCGCAGAATCCATTAAACACTATGCTGAAAAAATTACTGAATTCTTGCTGGAAAAGAATTGCAAAATAATAGTAATTGCCTGCAACACAGCATCATCAGTAGCCAATAAAAACGTCTTGGGCATTGCAAAAGACAAGGCCCTGGTATTAAACGTAATTGAGCCAGTCGTAAACTTTGTTGCCAAAAATTTTTCCGGCATGAAAGTGGGCGTAATTGGTACAAAAGGAACCATTAAATCCAGGGTGTACGCAAGGCAAATTAAAAAGGCCAACGCAAAAATTGAGGTCACCAGCCTCGCCACTCCTTTGCTAGCACCAATGGTAGAAGAGGGATACTACAACAATTACATTAGCCAAACCATCATAGACTCATATCTTTCTACTAAGTCCCTGAATAACATACAGGCGCTGATTCTTGCATGCACACACTATCCGCTCATTAAAAGTGAGGTGCTAAATTTTTACAAGCAAAAAGTGAAAATTCTTGACTCAGCAGAAATAGTTGCAGAAAGTATAACAAAGCGCCTGGGAAGATACCAGAACCCTAGTAAATCCAACAGGCCCAAACACGAATTCTATGTGTCAGATTTCACGGAATCCTTTGAAAAGAGCACCAAAATATTCTTTGAAAACGAAATTCACCTGGATGAAATCAGGCTTTGGGATTAACCTCTTCGTAAATTTTTGAATATTTTACGTAAGAATCTGCCACTTTTTTGAGCTCAGCTCCCAGATCATTCTCGTTAAACTCCTTGGTCTTTTTGGCCGGAATTCCAGCGTACAGGCTTCCGGACTCAATAACTGTGTTTTCAAGTACCACGGCACCCGCTGCAACCACTGAATTGGATTTGACAACAGCTCTATCAAGCACGATCGCCCCCATCCCTATCATAACACTGTCTTCAACTGTGCATCCATGAACTATAGCGTTGTGCCCAATTGTCACACCATCCCCGATACTGGTTGGCGTACTCTCATCCGATCCATGAATAATCGCCCCATCCTGAATATTTACCCTGTCACCGATTACAATTGCGTTGACATCCCCTCTGATTACGGCATTAAACCACACACTGCAATAGTCCCCTAATACAACGTTGCCGGTTACAACCGAATTTTCTGCTAAAAAGCACTCCTTTCCCAGGACAGGAGTCTTATTATTAATTGTTTTTATGATGGCCATATCACTTTCATTTTAAGATTGAGTTAAAGATAAACACTTGTTGAATAATTGGTAACTTTGTTTAGATTAATCGCATATTTTATTCTGAAGACATAGCTAATGAGTGACCAAATTAACAGATTGCCCGTTTCCATATATGCAGAAAGCACGCCAAATCCAATCTCCATGAAGTTCGTGGCAGATAAACAATTGGTAGCCGGGAGTCCTATCGAGTTCTTAAGTGTAGATGAAACGAATAATTCACCACTAGCAGGGAAGCTCTTTCAATACCCGTTTGTGAGAGGAGTTTTTATTGCTTCCAATTTTATCACCGTTAACATTTCCGATGCAGTTGACTGGAATGACATTGTATTAGAATTTAGAGAGATGATCCAGCAATTTCTTTCTGAAGGAAATCTGGTAATTAAAGAACCTATATCCGGTGCAGATATCCAAAAAGACTTTACAACAAGTATTGACTCCAACAGAATCGATAGTAATCTTGAATCCCGAATACTCTCTGATCAAGATCTTAAGATTGCTCAAATACTGGATGAGCAAATAAGGCCTGCCGTGGAACAGGATGGTGGAGCAATTAACTTCAAATCATTTATAGATGGAAAAGTAACCGTTGAGCTACGTGGTGCTTGTAGCGGTTGCCCTTCTTCGACAGTAACATTGAAATCTGGCATAGAAACTCTATTGAAGAGACTTGTTCCAGAAGTAAAAGAGGTAATAGCAGAAGAATTATAAGATCTGAAGCTATTAACAAGTCAATGTTAATGTTGGATACAAAAATTGTATCGATTGATAAAAATTTGACTTATTTTGCCTTCATCTATTTGATTTTAACCCGATTACCAGATGTTTAGTGGTGAAATAATGGCTATGAAAAAGTACTCACTCTTAATAATTGCATTGCTTTTTTTGATCTGCGGTGAAGCCGTCTCTCAGCAAATGACTAAGGGGCAAATGTCAAGCGATGCTGAACTCTACTTTAAACAAGGTAATTACATTACTGCCTTGCCGTTATATGAGAAGCTGGACTCCATGAGTCCGAATATCGATTTTAAATTTAGATTGGGGGTTTGTTATTTGCACCAGACTGATAAGATGAAACAGTCTATTGAGCTCCTGGAAAAGGTATTGGCAGAAAAGCCGAAAGTAGAGAATCTGTATTTCTACCTTGGAAGAGCCTACTCAGCTAATTATCGCTTCGATGATGCCATCAGATATTATCAAGATGCAAAAAACAAAAAGACATCAAAAGAAAAGCTCGAATCCATCGATCGGTTTATTGGATATTGCGAAAACGGGAAAAGGCTGGTAGAAAACCCGATAGACGTAAAAATTGAAAACATTGGCCGTCCGGTTAATACCAAGGGTAAGGAATATGTACCGGTAGTTTCAGCTGATGAGTCTTTAATGATTTTCACTTATAGAGGAGTCAAAAGCACTGGGGGTTTACAAAATGCTTATGCAGAGCCAGATCCGAAAGGGCAGTATTATGAAGATGTATTTCAAGCCGTTAAGCTAGGTGGTGAGTCGTGGTCTGAACCTGAGAGGATAGGTGAAAACATCAATACCCATGGTCATGATGCCAGTCTGGCACTATCGGCAAATGGTGAAAAACTATTTATTTATAAAGACACGGAAGGATCTTCCGGGGATATCTATGTTAGTGAATTAGAGGGTTATACATGGTCCTTACCGGTTAAACTCGATAGTAATATTAACACCAATGCCTGGGAAGGCAATGTATCTCTCTCAGCAGATGAAAACACGCTCTACTTTTCCAGTGAAAAGGAAGGTGGATACGGAAAGAAGGACATTTACCGATCGGAGAGAAAAAGTGATGGCTCATGGGATAAGCCGGTAAATCTTGGACCCAAGATTAACTCGCCATTAGACGATCAATCTCCCTACATCCATCCTGATGGAAAAACTCTGTTTTTCAGTTCTGAAGGTGGAAATAGCATGGGGGGTTCTGATATCTTCCGAACGCTTAAAATA
This sequence comes from Flavobacteriales bacterium, assembly GCA_012966015.1. Taxonomy (GTDB): domain Bacteria; phylum Bacteroidota; class Bacteroidia; order NORP154; family NORP154; genus NORP154. The sequence continues at coordinate 3,288 of DTRI01000173.1, forward strand.
ACCGATACGTCCTGGACCAACCCAGAGAATATTGGTTATCCCATCAATACCACAGGTGACGATCTGTTCTATGTGGTATCTGCAGATGGAGAACGCGGATACTACTCATCAGCTAAAATAGGAGGCTATGGACAGCATGACATTTATATGGTTCATCTGGGAGATGAAGCCAAAAAACACCAGCTAATCCTGATTAAAGGTATAGTAAATGCCAATGACAAAGTTGCACAGGCTAATATTTCTGTGAAATATGCCAAAACGGGAATGGAGTATGACGGTTACTTCAAATCCAACTCAGCTACAGGAAAATACATAGTCATATTACCTGGAGGCAGTAGTTATGACTTAACGTATAACGTAGATGGGTTTGATCCTCATCTGGTAAATGTCGATGCTTCAGAAATTACAAGTTACAAGGAAATAGAAAGAGATGTTAAACTCTATTCAAGTGATTATGTTAGAAAAATATCCATAATCTGCAATATCATGACGGGTGAAGGCTATTCAACTCCAGGATCATCAGTGAGCATGAATATCTCCAATAGTGACGGATCAATCTCACTTGAAACGACAGCAGATGACAAAGGCGATTTCAAGTTTGAAAATGTGCCATCTGGTTTTAAGTACACATTTACTATTGCTTCCGCCAGCATTACCAGGGCCTTGATAACAGGAACAGTTAGGTCAGGTGACGCTCCAAAAGCGGGTATTGAACTCGCATTAACAGGTGGCGACCAAAGCACCTCTGGTGAAGAGGGTAAATTCAGGCTTGAGCTGTTACCCGACGCACCTAAGGAATGTCCATATCCAGTTCAATATTTAGCCCATTTTGGTGGTGGTTCTACTTTTCCGGATTTATCAGACGTTATCTATAAAAAAATCATGGACAAATACGGTGATTGCACGGCTGATGGTTTGATGTTTCAGGTACAGATAGGTGCTTACTACACCCCTGATAACTTCAATTACAGCTTCTTTAATGAATTGGGCAACATTACCACGCAATTGTTAAAGGATGGCATCACACGGTTTGTAGTTGGAAGGTTTAGAAAGATGAATGAAGCAGAAGCACTAAGAAACAAAGCCGTTAAGATCGGCGATCGGGATGCTTTTATTGTAATTTACTACAAGGGCGAAAGGATGATGGTAGGAGAAGCAATCACCAAAGAATTCTAGAAGCGCACACGCTTATCTTATTTTTATTATTTATTGTTTAAGCTTGTCAAGCTCCTCCTCTGCCCAGCTTAGGTTTCCTTTGGCCAGCTCAAACTCAGGATTTATTTTTAAGGCCTTATGACAGGCTTCAATGGCCTTTTCCCATTCTTCAAGTTTGTTATATGCTGAACATATATTATTGTACGCCAGTGCAAACTCCGGGTCGCTTTCCAGTGCTTTTTCACAGGCTTCAATGCACTTTTCATATTCGCTCGCGTAATAATATGCAAGGCTTAGCTCCAAATAATTTTCTGGCGTTGGGAATTGATCAATGGTTTCTAGAAGAGAAGCTAAAGAACTGGCTTTACCACCAACCTGAATGTCCTCCAAATCCCTGAGTAAGCTCTTGGTTTTTATATGCGCCGGACTCAATTCCTGTCCCTTCAGGAGCCATGACCTGGCTTGTTCAGTTCGGTCCCTCTTCACCAGCCAATTCGCATAGAAAAAGTAAGCCTCAACATTGTGCGGATCATATGAAAGGGCGCTGCGAAAGTATTTCTCCGCTTCTTCAGGAAAGCCCATCGCATCTCTTAAAATTGCCAGATTAATGTGCAGATAAGACCAGTATGGAAGTGTCTCCTCCGCTTTCTGATAATATTTATAAGCACCTTCATAATCCCCCCTGCTCATAAGTGCCAAGCCGTAATTCATCATTCCCCTGCCATTTTTTGGGCTTTTTTTAACTACGTCATGCCAAAGCGCTTCTTGTGTTTGCCAAACCTTATTTCTTTGATGTGCACCATACCCATAACAGCAAATAACCAGTGCTGCCAGCGATGGAATTCCAAATCGAACAATTTTATGTGTATTTATATAATCCAGGTTTTTCTTAAGCCTAAAGGCCAGGAACCAGCTAAAACTTAGCACCAGGCCAATATATGGAAAGAACGTTCGGTGGTCATTGGCTATTTGAAATCTTGGCAAAAAGCTGGATGTTGGAATTAGCGCGATGAAAAACCAAAGAATTCCAAAAGCTATGGGCCGCGTGTCCTTATTTCTTGAAAATCTTATGGCAACAATCAGCAGCCCTACAATGAGCAAGAAACCCATAACAATTGCCTTGTCGTAAAATGGAGTAATAATCGTTATATCAGGATCAGCACTCAAATCCGTTGGCAGAATGAAATTACCTATGTAATGCAGTATTACATAGAATTGAGTGGTGAAATATTCAAATTTTGATACCGAAGTGTCCCACTTGGTCGTGGTGCCAGGTGTCATGTAGAACTGATTTATCAGAAATACTGAACATCCCACAATGATGGCTGCTGCGGTCTTTTTCAATGTTCTCACGATCGATTTTACATGGTTGATATTGAACACATCAGCTACAGAACGCTCCTCTTCAAATAGATAAACATAAACGAAGAGCAGGGCCACGAACATCACCCCTGTTTGCTTGGTGTAAATACCCAAGAGCATAGGAAGCAAATACCAATAGAATTTTCTCCCCACCCGATTGAAATAAAGCAAAAAGGAAGCTACGATACACAAAGTTGAAAATGCATCCGATCTGGCGCCGATGTAATTTATCGTCTCTGCATTAGCAGTGTGCAACATAAACCAGGCTGTCGCAAACACGGCGATATAAGAGGTGCTTTGATATAATGCTGTAGAATCAAAGAGCTTACGGAAGAAAAAGAACAAGGTAAGTCCAAGTACAACAAACCAGAAAAAAATGGAGACATGAAAATAGAATGGATCCATTCTGCCACCAAGCCAGTAATCAAAAGCATTCATCAGTGTTACAACTGGCCGGTATGATTGGTTGGACACATTTGTTGTGATGGTTGATCCATCGGTGAAGAACAAGGCAACATTGCCTAAATCCGTTATATATTCATTATTTACAACACTATGAAAATCATCAAATTGAAATACGTTGTTGAAATGGTTTGAATAAACCAGCAGCAACAAACCGAAGAAAAAGGCACTTAAAAGAAAAAGCTTTAAACGGTGACTCATACTAATTGGTTCGCTTTAACAACATTGCCAATCCAAAAATAAATAGTTCTCCAATTAAAAACCAAAACCTGCACGCAATAGAAATGGTTGTCGCCATTACAGGCTCCACGCCGGCTAAGGTCAGCCACCCGAATAGAACCGCCTCGCGAACACCCAGCCCACCAGGAACAATTATGGCCAAAAAACCGAATGTTAAAGCGAGTGCCATTCCCAATCCTACAAAGAGAGGTGCAGAAAAACCTGACAAGCTAATCACCAAAAAGTAAAAGCCAACACACCAGCTCAACCATGCCAATAAATAGAATACTGCTGTCAATGATATTGATTTGACCGAAGAGGCTGCATATTCAAACTCACTTTTAACGAAACGCTTTATTAATTTTTCTACAATAACCTTTTGTACCCTGGAGAAAATGAGAACAGATAAAATCAGAATCAGTAAACTGATCAAAACGTAAATCTCCGGATCATATCCACCAAAGCCGATTATACCGATCAAGCTTAGGATTAGCCCTATCCAAATTGCTATCAATTGAGCATTGATAAGAATTCCGGAGACAGAGGAAACCGGGTAGTTGTATGTATTGGCGACAATGCCCGCCTGTCCAACCATGGCCCACAATTTACCGGGAATGTATTTGCCAAATACCGCCAAGCCCGTGGATGTCACTGATTGCCCAAATCCTATGGGATATGCAGCTCCACTCAATATACTTTTCCAGGCCAATGCGTTGAGCAGAAATCCACCGAACAAGAACAAGAAGGCTATTAACAGATCAGCACCGGAAACAATTTCGGGCACCACTAAATAATCTGCTTTAGCCAGAGCTAATGCCAGAAATATTAGGGAGAGATAGATAAATACCGTCAGCCAGTTCTTGATCAGGTAGCGCATCTATAATTTATAAATAATTCCTTCATTTTTAGCTCCGTTATTTAGCTCAAATACTTTTTCATATCCTCTTGTATTAAAACAACTTTCAAATGTTGGAGATGTGTAAACGATATACATATCTCTTGGCGCTTTCAGTTTAGACGCATCAATATTATTCAACACATTATCCATAACATCTTCATCAAAGGGGTTGAAAAAAAAGAAGACATTGGCGATATCAGGTATTTGATAATCCAGCACATCCGCATTCACAATTTCTATAGCCTCAGATTCAAATTGGGCGGAGCGAATGTTAATTAGACTTTCCTTAAATAGATCCTCGGCATATTCAATTCCAATGACTCTTTTGAATTTATATTCTGCCGCCATAATCAACACCCTTCCCTTGCCACTTCCGAAGTCTATAAAAGCTGATTCCGAAAAATTTACCGGCAAATTCTTCATGAATATTTTGAAGAAATAATAACTATATCCCTGATATTCCTTTCCACTGTTCACATTGTTTCCCTCAACATTATGAGGATTAGGCTGTGATCTACCTCTCGTGTTTATACTATATTTTGAATCGAACGCATATTCATGCCAAATCACTTTTAATGTAGGTATCAGTCCCCTTTTTCTCATGGAGTTCACCGCTATTTTAATGTATGACATCACTTCATTTCGATATAATAGTTGTTACGCCACAATATATTTTCTCAGCTTTGGCCCCAGCCATTTTACAAGCCCTAATGGAAGCATTCTCCAGATTAGCCGAAATAGTTTTGTAATTGTGGTCCCACTCTCCAAATTCGGAATCTCCCTGGCTTTCATCAAATCATATTGATAGTGCAAAGTGGTTGAAGGAAAACCCCAGTTCTTTTTAAAGTTGTAGGAGCCCGTCCCTATCCTGCTGCGCCCGAAATCAAACCACTTTAAGCTGTTGCTACATGCGAATTCTATCAACTTCCAATACATCAGTGAATATGGATTTAACGAAAGATATCTCTTGTCGACACCGGCCAACAAGGCATGCAAAGTATCCTTGTATTTTATTGAAAAACAAGCGGAAACGAGCGTGTCCTCCTTTGTGACCGACGTAACCAGCACATCATTGCCAAATGCAGTTTTGAGGCTGGCAAAAAGATCGTATGGATAAGCAGGGCTGCCAAGATCTCGTAATCTCAGGACATAGAGATTGTAAAAATCTTCGAGTGGGCATTCTGCAATATTCACTTTCAGATTACTTTTTTCTGCTTTTCTTATTGAGCCCCTGGTTTTACGATTCATGGAATTCCAAATTGATTCGGAGCCCTCTGTTAAGTCGTATAAAAATGTAACATAAGTAGATTTCTGGGCATGATTACCCCCTAACGCGCGGATTTGCCTGTACTCAATATAATCTGTTTCAATTTGAGAAGCCAGGTTCCTTGCTTCTTCGATGATCTCAACTTCAAGTGGCTCGGAATCACTGATGACGCCGCACCAGCTCGATACAGGTATACTGATTAATTTTGACGATTTACCTAACAACCCCGGTACCGAAAATAATGGAAGTGCAGCCACAATCTCACCTTCTTTTTCTTTATATAAGGGATACAGCGAATAGCCGAAATTAGAGGCTATACATTTTAGGAAAGATGAGGAATGCCAGAGACTTCCTTCGGAACTATTCCGAACAAATTCATCCCATTTAGCAACAAAATCAGAATCACTGAATTGATCCACCTGCTTCTTCACTTCAATTATTTTATTCACCTAGGGCCTTTGTCTTAAAGGTGTTCATGATAGCTGTGCTTCACCAGCCTCCTTTTCAAAAACATAGATAACATATACAGAAACCAGTGCTGGTAAAAAGGAGATGGGCCCATTGGTTTTGTCTTTGAATTTCAAGTGTTTTCTTGCGACCTTCTGAATTTGAAATACAGAATGATAATGATCCTCAGGCTTTACCGCACCAAATACCTTTCTGCCCAATTCGTAGAGCAAGGTTTCAGTAGGAGACGAAAAAACAATTCTCCCCTTCGGTTTTAATATTCTGGTGAGCTCAGTAAATAGCGCATCCTGATCTTCAAAATGCTCTAGCACACTGGGTGCAAAAATCAAATCGAACGAGTTATCCTCAAACGAGTTATCAAAGATATTGCGTTCGAAAAGCTCCACATTTTTAAGCGTATACATATCGACGATTTGCCTGGCAATTGAAATATCAAGGTCTATTCCCTTTACATCAGGATAGATACTGCTGAGAGTGGGTAAAAATACGCCCTGGCCACATCCCAGGTCCAATACACTGCCTGCCTGTGCTCCGCCAGCGATCTTCAGCATTTTTTCCAGTCTGTTCCAATACAAATCCTGTATAACCTCATTCTTATAAAAATAGGTGTCCATTGCGTCGCTGCCTTCGCTTAAGGATTTCAATTTTTCCGCTTCTATCCTTATAAAGCTGTTCATAATTTGACTGATCGATTATAGACTTCCTCACATGTGGTGAAAGAATCTCTGTATGAAAAAAGCAGCTTTTCAAAACGTCTTTCAGTTGTTTTTCCCTGGTTAATCCAGAAAAAAGGACGGGATCGAATATTGTTCATTGGTATTTTTTCAGCTGTCAGATCATAAGGATGTAAGTAAAACATGGTATCTCCTCTTTTTAAGCATTTATCAATGGCGAATTTAAAGTAAGTATTACCTAAAAGTCTGTAAAAGAAAGCTCCCGCAACAGGAAAACTAACATTTAACATTGTTAGATAACTCCATGGCAGCTCAATCAGATTTGAATTTGGGTTATTGGCTGAAAGATCATCTCTATTGATCCGGTATGGGATGGTAGGAATTGAATTTAACTCGCAGTCAGTTTTGTTGTAAAATGAATTGTATGCAATTGAAGAATCATACTTAAACCCCAGGTTCTCCAGGCCTTCAATCATCCATTTTCCGAAATATGCCCCTGGTGCTCTATAACCAATGACAGGTTTTTGGAAGGTGTCTTCAAGCAAATCTTTAGACCTTTTTACCTCATCCGTCCAATCTTGAACAGTCATTAATGGTTCTTTAGTGTTGGGATCCAATGCAATCTGGTGGTCGTGACCATGGCACCCAATTTCATGTGCCGAATTTTTCAATCTCTCCACAATCGTCTTATACCTTTCAACCACATCACTCAATATGAAAAACGTAGCTGTAATGTGATGCTTATCGAGCATATCAAGTATTTTCAACGTGGATGCCGTTATCATATCATAATCTCCTTTCCAATGCTCAAAAAATTCTGATGTGTTCTTGAACTTCGCGAAAGGCGATCCGGTAATGAGAGGTGTATGATACCAATCCTCCACATCAATGGAGAGCGCAATCTTATTTCCCGAGGTCATTCTGACTTATTCTTGCTATAGGTCATATCAAACCACATGGCGAAAAAAATAAATTGAAAACCTGATATCAGCACAAAAATCAAAGCCAGGGCTGTAATTGGTGGCACATCGTGGTTTATGTACCACTTATAAAAGAAACGAACCATTAGGGGAATGCCTGATAGTAACAACCCTATTCCGAACAAATAGAAAAATACCAAAGGATGAAAGTCCCTGATAATATACTTCTCCTTCATCCTCCAAAAAAATCTAGTGATTAGTAAGCATCCCAATTTTGGAATCAACGTCACGTATCGAATACCCGATTTTTCTCCGACGTTATATATTGGTTTTACGGGATAATCACCTACCCTTAACCCGAAAACATTTGCATGAATAAGCAGATCATTCGGAAAACCATAGTCTTTGTACAAATGATCCAGGGGAAGCAACTCCAAAGTTCTCCGATTCACCACAATATAACCTGATTGAAAATCCGCAATTTGCCAGTATCCAGATACAATTTTGGTCATGAGTGATAAAATCGCATTTCCAAAATATCTGACTTTCGGCATTTGTTTCCAGGCTTCACCACTGAAAAATCTGTTTCCCTTTATAATATCGAACTTCCCATTTAATACTGGGTCAATTAACGCTCCAAGCGCATTAATGTCCATTTGCCCGTCTCCATCCAACAGACATACCACATCAGCCCCTATATCCAAGCACTTTTTTAGTCCGGAAATTCTTGCGGCGCCATTGCCTTGGTTAACTTCATGTTTGAGCAGTTCAACACCTTCACCTGATTGGGATATCTGTTCGATGAGGGCAACACTACCATCGGTGCTCTTGTCATCAACCACAAAAATATGATCAACATACGCTGGTATACTACTAATTACACCGGCAATTTGGCTCTCCTCATTGTAGCAGGGAATAACAACAGCAATAATTTTATCTGAGATCATAGAATTAATCCAGTATGGGATGACCTGGCAACCAAATGTAGCTAAATTTCGTCATACTGATTAAGAGGGCGCATGTTGAATATGCGGTGGAATTACCGTCATATATCAGACAATTGTTGTGATAAAGATAAAGCTGATATAAATTTTTATTAGCTTTACCGGTTAATTTGGCGCTTGAATACCAATTTGACATTTCAACTCTATTATTTGTTATGAAAAATTTCGACCTGTCAATCCTGTGGGGCCTGTCGCTCCTGTAGCACCCGTCAATCCTGTTG
>DTRI01000174.1 GCA_012966015.1 Flavobacteriales bacterium
CGGTAAAGCCGTAGAAATCAATCACTATCTTCGCCACCAATAGCTAGCCTTACATGCATACATCTAAATGAGCTACATCGATATTGCTATTATCATACCCCTCATCTGGGGGCTTTACCGGGGCTTTATAAAAGGCCTCATCATTCAAGTTGCCTCATTAATATCGCTTATTCTCGGTATTTATATAGGTGTAAAATTTTCGGATGTGGCCTCAGCGCTGCTTCAGGAGAATTTTACGCTTGACAAACAATACCTGGGAATAATTTCATTTGTTATCACCTTTATTGTCGTTGTTGTAGGGATTCATTTTATTGCCAAGCTGCTGGAGAAGATCGTAAATATGGTGGCTATGGGAATCTTCAATAAGCTGCTGGGATCCTTGATGGGGGCGGCAAAATACGGATTGATAATTAGCGTGCTCTTGGTGATTGTCAATTCAATTGATGCCAGCTTTAATATAGTTTCTGAGTCTGAAAAACGAAAATCGGTTCTCTACGGGCCTATGTTGAAGATAGTGCCGGCGATCATTCCGGGGATTAAAAGTTTAGCCAAGAAAGAGAGCGGCGAAGTACTTGCGCTGTTGCAAGAGGATAAATGAGAAGGGCAATTACCAGTAAAGTGTAGAAAGCAGAAGGGTGCATACCCTATACATTTTACTTTACACCTATTATTTGTGGTTTCGAAACTGAATATTCATGCCGGCACAACCTATATCTCTTGCAATTGGCAATTAAATAGAACCATTTGCACATTAGTTTAAAATAGCCTTGATTCCCGGGAGCTCCTTGCCTTCAATGTATTCTAACAAAGCCCCTCCTCCTGTTGAAACATAGCTCACTTTTTCCGATAAACCAAGCTTGTTAATAGCTGATACCGAATCTCCACCACCTACCAATGAGAATGCCCCATTGCTCGTAGCATCCACTATGGCAAATGCAATGTTCTTGGTTCCCGCTTCAAAATTTGACATTTCAAATACACCCATGGGGCCATTCCAAAGAATTGATCTGGAACTTCTTATTACATCAGCGAATATTGTTTGCGTTTCAGGGCCGATGTCAAGACCTGTCCATCCATCTGGTATTTCGTCTATTTTGGCGCTTCTGATGGTCGCATCGTTTGAGAAATTATCAGCAATAATTGAATCTGTCGGCAAATGTAGATGAACACTTTTTTCGTCAGCCAGCTCAATGAGCTGCCCGGCCAATTCAATCAAAGAATCGTCGACAAGAGAGCTCCCCACACTGCCACCCCTTGCCTTGATAAATGTAAATGCCATACCTCCACCAACAATTAGATTGTCAATTTTGTTTAGCAGCTGTTTTATAATTTCCACCTTCCCCGCAACCTTAGCTCCCCCCAGAATTGCAGTGAATGGATGCTTGGCGCTGTGCATTATCGACTCTATATTATCTATTTCACCCTGAAGAAGCACACCAAATAGCTTGCTTCCGGGAAAGAACCGGGTTATTATTGAAGTTGAAGCATGGGCCCTGTGTGAAGTGCCAAAAGCATCATTTATATAAACGTCTCCCAGCTTGGAGAGCTCCTCGCTAAAACTAACATCTCCTGATGTCTCCCCCTGGTGAAAACGAAGGTTTTCCAACAATAAGATACGGCCTGGAAGTAGCTGTTGGGTTTTCAAGACCACATCTTCGCCTACACATTCTTCAGAAAATTCAACATCTCTGTTTAAAAGCTCAGCGAGATGTTTTTGAACGGGCCTCAGGGAGAACTTTTTCTCATATCCATTTTTGGGCCTACCCAAATGAGACATTAAAACAACACTACCCCCGCCGTCCAGGACTTTGTCGATGCTTGGTATAGAAGCCTTAATGCGCGTATCATCTTCGATTTCAAGACCCTCATTTAACGGCACATTGTAATCGACTCTGATGAGTACACGTTTTTCAAAAAAATCAAATTGATCTATGGATACCATCAAGGCGAAATTATACTTTATTTATTTATCTTTGGATGCAACCCTTCCACGAGATAAAGTATGTTTTTTTCAGAGGTAATCGGTCAGGAAACCATTAAGAGATCGTTAATAAAATCTGTTAAAAATAACAGGGTGAGCCACGCACAGCTCTTCGTTGGAGCTGAGGGTTCAGGCAGCTTAGCCATGGCGATTGCCTTTGCACAGTACATTTCATGTGAGGATAAACGGGAAGGCGACTCATGTGGTAAATGCCCCTCATGTGTTAAATACATGGCCCTTGCACATCCTGACCTGCACTTTATTTTCCCGGTGGCTACCAACAAAGAAGTCCCGAAGAACCCCAGGAGCGATCTTTTTATGAAGCAATGGAGAACCGCCGTGAAGGACAACCCCTATATGAGCCTGGGTCAGTGGCATCGATATCTTGGAATAGAAAATAAACAGGCTATTATTAATGTGGAGGACTGCAACGAAATTATTAAGAAGCTAAGCCTCAAGACATTTGAGTCGGAGTATAAGGTCATGATAATCTGGAAAGCAGAAAGGCTCTTTCATTCTGCCGCTCCTAAATTGTTGAAAATATTAGAGGAGCCACCGCCAAAAACGTTGTTTTTGCTCACAACAGAAAATTCAGAGCAGATTATTCAAACAATTTTATCACGAACCCAGATAGTCCGATTTAAGAAACTGGATTATGAGAGCCTTGAAGCAGCTCTTTCCAGTAAATATAACCTGGAAGGGGACAAGCTGAATTATGTAGTTAAGACGTCAGTGGGTAATTACACGGAGGCATTGCGCCTTATTGACCACAGTATTATTAAAGAGTTCAATTTTATTGAATTTCAAAAATGGATGAGGATGTGTTTTAGGAAAGATGTTATCAAGATGATGGAATGGATTGATGAAATTGCCAAGATCGGCCGGGAGCGGCAAAAGAGCTTTATTGAGCACGCCCTGCAGATGGTGCGAGAGTGCCTGATGATCAATTACGGCGTGGGCCAGTTGGTGGTGCTAACTGTTGAAGAGAGGAAGTTTGCGAACAACTTTTCTCCTTTTGTCAACCAAAATAATTGCATCGCAATGACGGAGGCGCTCAACAAAGCCTACTTTAATATTGAGCGAAATGCAAATATTCGAATCTTATTACTAGACTTATCGATTTTGATTTCCGAAATGCTTAAAAAGCGTTAAATGGCACATTCCATGAGCTATAATACATGCAAAACTGGAGATAGCAGCTTGTGCACCGGGCTTAGAAATACCAGAATCACATCAATGAACATGACAAAATACGCGTACTTACTTGCTTTTTTTGTGATCTCATTGCTATGTGCTTGTGATAGCTCCAGGATATTTGAAGAAAACAAGGAAATAGTGAATGGAGTATGGAACGTAAACGACACGATATCCTTTGAAGTAGAGATTGCAGATTCAGCGGCTCCAGTAAATATGTATTTAAATGTTAGAAATGCAGGAATGTATCAATATGAAAACCTCTTTATGTTCATCACAACAACGTTTCCAAACGGACGAACCCATAAGGATACGGTAGAGTGTATCCTGGCAGATCAGAATGGATGGCTGGGAGATGGGTTAGGAGAGATTTTTGATAATCAGATACTCTTTAGGCGCCGGGTTACGTTTCCATTAAATGGCAAATACATTTTTTCACTTGAACAGGCACACAGATTTGGAGATGAGCCCTTTATAGAGAACTTGCCGTTCATTATCGATGTTGGGATGAGAATAGAATATAGTAAATGAGAGCTTGGTGAAAAAATATAGGAAGTACATAATATGGCTTTGGCTCATATTCGTCGGAGGCTTATGCGTCAGCGTTTCTCTGATATGGATGATTGCAAGCGGCTATTTCGGAAGCCTCCCCACATTCGAGGAGCTCGAAAACCCGAAGAGCAACCTGGCATCGGAGGTTTATTCTGCTGATGACCAAATACTGGGGAAGTACTTTATACAAAATCGATCGAATGTGGGATATGATGAGCTCTCACACAATTTGGTTAACGCGCTGGTTGCCACAGAGGATATAAGGTTTGTAGATCATTCTGGCGTGGACCTGAGGGGGCTCATGAGGGTGTTGGTTAAAACCATCCTGTTTCAGCAGGGATCTGGCGGGGGTAGCACTATCACCCAGCAATTGGCCAAAAATCTTTTTCCAAGGGACAGGCTCTCCAAGCTCGAGCTGGTGGTTAGAAAAATAAAAGAGTGGGTAATCGCCGTTAAGCTTGAGCGCAACTATACAAAGAAGGAAATCCTGTCTATGTATTTGAACACAGTGCCCTTCGGAAGCAACTCATTTGGTATTAAATCTGCAACCAAGACCTTTTATAATACAACGCAAGATTCCCTGACGATCGACCAGGCTGCGGTATTGGTTGGGCTGTTGAAAGCACCTTCATGGTACAGCCCCCTTAGAAATGAAGAGCGATCCACAAAGAGAAGAAACACGGTGCTGTCGCAGATGCGCAAATATGATTTCATAAGCCAGGAAGAGCTGGATTCACTGGTAGAGCTGCCCATTGCCCTGGAGTACAGCGCACAAAATCACCAGGCGGGTTTGGCGACGTATTTCAGGGAATATCTGAGAGGCCAACTGACAGAATGGTGTAAAAACCAAAAAAAACCTGACGGCACAGTGTACAATCTGTATCAGGACGGCTTAAAAATCTACACCACCATTAATTCTACTATGCAGCAATATGCTGAAGAAGCCGTGGCAGAGCATTTGGGCGGAGAGCTCCAGGAGATATTCTTCAGGCGCTGGAAGGGAGCGAAAAATGCACCGTTCTACAGACTGTCAAAAAAGCAGATTAATAGCATCATGGACCAGGCCAAGAAAGGCTCAATGAGATACCTGACACTAACGGGAAAGGCATGCGCCAACTGTGGCCGTAGGGGAAAATATATTCAAAAGATTAAAGATGCTGGAATCCAATACTTTCAATGTAGGGCAGATGATTGCCAAAATCGCAGCATGGCAACCCCCGAGGATTCTATAGATGTCATATTCAACAGGCCGGTCAGGATGAAAGTTTTTTCATGGGCAGGAGATGTGGATACGGTACTGTCGCCTATGGACTCCATTTTATACTATAAGTACTTCCTACACACAGGAGTTATGTCGATGGAGCCGGGTACAGGGTATGTAAGAGCATGGGTTGGAGGCATTAATTACAAACATTTTCAATTTGACCATGTCAAGCTATCCAAAAGACAGGTTGGATCTACCTTCAAGCCATTCGTCTATGCACTTGCAATGCAAGAGAAGTGGTCGCCATGCAGGCCCATACAAAACGTTCCTGTCACGTTTAATGTAGGAGAGTTTAATATTGAAAAGTCCTGGACACCGCGCAATTCGGATGATAAATACGATGACTTAACGCTCTCCTTAAGTTTTGGCTTGGCCAATTCTATCAACAGGATGACCGCATTTATTATGAAGCAATTTGGCCCCGATGCAGTTGTCAACCTTGCACATCAAATGGGAATAACAAGCTATTTAGATCCGCAGCCGGCACTTTGCCTGGGCTCTTCAGATTTAACGGTTTATGAAATGGTTGGGGCATATGGAACCTTCGCAAATAAAGGGGTTTGGACAGAACCTATTATCGTGACCAGAATAGAGGACAACAAAGGAAATGTCATTGAAGATTTCATACCCGAAAGGCGTGAGGCTATGAGTGAAGAAACGGCAACGTTGATGCTAAATATGCTGATGGGCGTAATTACGGGTGTTCACGATCCGGAGGCGCAAAGAAAAACAGGTAAAAGGCGAATAGGTTCTGGCGTACGCCTTGGGGGCAAATACAAGCTCTATAATCAGATAGCAGGGAAAACAGGAACAACCCAAAATTATTCCGATGGGTGGTTTATGGGGATTACACCAAACCTGGTCACGGGCGTATGGGTAGGTTGTGAGGACAGGGCTGTTCATTTCAGGCGTATGTTCTATGGCCAGGGAGCTAATATGGCGCTACCTATTTGGGCTCTCTATATGAAAAAAGTATACGCGAATAATTCTTTAGGAGTCACTCAATCCGATAAGTTCGAGCTTGTTCCAACTCACAAGCTGGATACTGAAATTGACTGTGATAAGTACAGAAGGAACCATTCGACCAACTATGAAGGCGTTCCCCAAACATTTTGATTGGTTCATTGAACTTTTAAGCCCATGATCAATATTCGAGTAGAAAAACTTCTGGAATACGGTTTAGATCAGCAAAGGGCGACTGATCTCCACGGGCAGATGGAGGCCATGGACGCGAACCAGTCATCTGAAGAAGCATGGAGGCACATTTCCAAAAACCTGCTTACCCCTGATGACGCCATCAAAGCACATGAATATCTTTGGAAAGCGGCATTTCACAATAGCGAAGGAGATGTCGCCGTTCCTTGTTGGTCCCCTTCTGTCACGGATGTGCAGGAATGCAATGTGACGAAATTCCAAAAGGCACATGGCCTTCCAGATTATGAGGCGCTGCACAGATATTCGGTACTCAACAAATCAGAATTTATAGAGCGAGTACTGGATGAATTGGGAATTTCCTTTCAGGAGCCATTCAGCAAAGTAGCAGATTACAGCAATCCTTGCACACCCAGCTGGTTTTATGGGGCTAAGATGAATATTGCCCAAAGCTGTTTGAAGCCGCCAGAAGGGAGGCCAGCAATTATCTACCAAAAAGAGGGTGGAAAGCTAGAAGAGATGAGCTATGGGGAGCTGGATGCACTGAGCAGCCGGGTGGCCAATGGCCTGATCAATCTAGGGTTCAAAAAAAGAGACGCCATGGCCATTGATATGGTGATGACAGCCGAAGCCGTGGCCATTTATCTGGGTATTATCAAGGCCGGTTGTGTAGCAGTATCTATTGCGGATAGCCTGGCATCCGATGAAATAAGCAAGAGGCTTAAAATATCAAATACACAACTGGTGTTTACCCAGGATGTAGTACAAAGAATGGGCAAGAAGCTACCGATGTACCAGAAAGTTCGGGATTCAGGTCCCAAAAGAGTGGTAGTACTTCCTTCGGGCAATGAGCTGGAGGCCACCCTGGTAGGTGACGACCTAGAATGGAGTAACTTTCTAAGTGACGACAAACATTTTGAAACAGTAGCTTGTGATCCGATGGACACCGTAAACATCCTGTTTTCCTCTGGAACCACAGGAGAACCAAAGGCGATTCCGTGGAACCATACTACCCCAATAAAATGCGCGATGGACGCTTATTTTCATCATGATATTAGGGAAGAAGATGTAGTTGCCTGGCCAACGAACCTCGGCTGGATGATGGGGCCATGGCTGATATTTGCATCTTTAATCAGCAAGGGGACAATGGCGCTTTACTACGGAGCCCCTACCGGGGAGGAATTTGGAAGGTTTGTGCAGGACGCAAATGTAAAAATGCTGGGCGTTGTTCCCAGCATGGTAAAGCAATGGAAAACAACGGATTGTTTAAAAGGGATTGATTGGACGTCTATCAGAAACTTTAGCTCTACCGGTGAAAGCTCAAATGCGAGTGATATGTTCTGGCTTATGGCACAGGCAGGCTATAAACCGGTAATAGAATATTGTGGCGGAACTGAAATTGGTGGAGGGTATCTGACGGCTACCATGGTGCAGCCCGCAGCACCCTCTTTCTTTACTACACCCGCAATAGGGTTGGATTTTGCTATTCTCGATGACGCGGAAAACCAGTCTTCCCAGGGAGAAGTGTACATTTTACCCCCTTCCATCGGCCTTTCCAATATGCTGCTCAATAAGGACCATGAGGAAGAATACTTTAGGGATGCTCCCTTAATTAAAGAAGAATACAATGGCGGGTTGGGCACATCGCTGCTGGGTCAGGCAAAGCAATATTCAGGAGACATTGGATTTCGGAGGCATGGTGACGAAATTGAAAAAACGAACAATGGGTTTTTCAGAACACATGGGCGCGTTGACGACACCATGAATTTAGGGGGCATTAAGGTGAGCTCTATAGAAATTGAGAGATTGCTGAATACAATAACCGGGGTAAAAGAAACGGCTGCCATTGCGGTTTCGCCTCATGGCGGAGGCCCTAGTGAACTTATCATTTACACTGTATTGGCTGACGACAATAATAACGGCGAATCCTTGTTAAATGAGTTCCAGCTCGTTATTAAGAAGAAGCTAAATCCGCTTTTTAGGGTGAAACAGGTGATGATAACGGATATACTACCGAGAACAGCCTCTAACAAAGTTATGAGAAGAACACTGCGCAAAAATTTCCTTGAAAAAACGAATTAAGCTATAACCGTATAGATCCGATTTATTAAATGAACGAACAACGTTCAATTGAGGATAAGCTTGTTATTACCCTGCTGTGCTTAACAGGGGTTGCAATTCTGTGTTACACAACTTATAGGGCGTATGCGCTTTCGTTTACCCATGACGAGAGCCTGACCTATTTGCGTTACGTCCGCAGTAGCGCCTTTCAAACGGAGGATGCAAACAATCATTTTTTAAACTCCGTATTAATGAAATTATCCAGGTGGCTGTTTGGAATCAGTGAGCTGGCTCTGCGTCTTCCGAATTTACTTGGAAATGTTCTGTTTCTTGTTTTTTCTGCTCGTATAGTAATGACATTCAGGTCAGCCATGCTTACCGTCGTAGCTTTTTGGATCATTACTTTGAACCCCTATTTATTAGAGTTCTTCTCATTAGCCAGAGGCTATGGCCTGTCGATGGGGCTGCTAATGGGCAGTCTGTTTTATACACAGGTCTACTTATCAAATGATCAGAAAAAACCGGCAATGATAATGAGCCTGCTCATTGGAGCACTGGCGGTTATCACCAACTATTCGCTGCTGAACTATTACGCCGCACTTTGTATGCTGTTCTTTATCTGTGAGTACTATTACACATGCAATAAGGACATACGGTTATTTCTAAGGGGCGTTCCTGCAATAATGATCATACCGTTGTTGGTGTTGGCGTTTATAATACCAAGAATTTTGAATCTTCAAAAAGTAGGGGATTTCTATTTTGATAGCATAGGGAGCTGGGAGGCCACGATACCAGCATTAGTAACTGCCTGTGTTTTTGAAGCAGGGTATCCTCATTCGTTACAGCTCACTATTAAGACCATGATTTTGGTATTCATAGGGCTGGGGATGGTTGTATCTGTTTGGTATTTGATTAGGGGAAGGCCGGATGGCGAATCAAGATTTTTAATTTTCATTGTTACAATCGTTCCATTTTGTCTTGCCGCGAGTTATGTGCAAAACGCGCTCATGGGTACCAATTATCCGGTAGGCCGAACGGCCTTGTTTTATATTCCATTTATATCGGTAATAATCGTTCTGGTGCTCAACAGCATAAAATCTAAATCAAAAATTATTCAACTCACATTTTTACTAATTGGTATGTTGACAATATCAAATGCGGGTTTAACGATGAATATTAGTTATACGCAAACCTGGCGCTATGATATGAACACTAAATTTGCAATGGAAGCACTTGCAGAAGCGGGAAGCAAAGAGGGAAGCCTTAAATTTAATACCACAATTGCTTCAAATTGGCACTTTAAACCCGCAATTGACTACTACCGCGATAAATACAACATGCATTGGCTCAACAAAGCCCGGCATACCGGAGCTTACAACCTGTTCGCTGATTATTACTATATAGAAGTCGACACGAAAGATCAAGAGAACAGCCAATGGGGCGCGGCTGTTGCCGCTTTTCCGGAAACCGGGACTATGCTATTTGATAATAAGAGAAACCCCAAGGGTGTATTGCTTAAGGAAACGGTTTGTGATTTTGAAAAAGAAGGAGAGATAAGTGCGTATCCAAATACGTACAAAAAGTTGGTTTCATATTCTGGGGAAACCTCTAATTTGGTGAGGTTGGAACCACCGTATAGCGCAACCTACGTGGACACGTTTTACAAAGCTGAATTCTCCCACCCCATCATCGTTTCTGCAAAGATGATGGTTTACGGTATGGAAAGTGGCTTTGCAGGAGGAATGGTAATGACCTGCGAACATGAAGAGGAGTTTTATTTTTGGGAAATGTGTGATGTAAAAACGAATTTGCAAGAGGCAAAAGAATGGAAGCCAATCGATTTGTCATGTACAATTCCTCCACCAGAGAGTGAGTATTACATCCTAAAAATTTTCTTTTTTAATCATGGCACAGGAGACGTTTACATAGATGATTTTCATATAAAAATAATAGATCCGATAATTGAATAGTGCTTCTTGAAAGATACACGAAATGAACACCTATTTGTCTGAGCGATATCTTGTACCTGTTCTATTCCTCGCTTTATTTGTGATGCTGTTCATACTTGGCTACTTGTCTGAAGGCTCCTTCGGTGGCGCAGATAGCTACGTTCACTTTAGAATATCCAGGTATGCATTCAAATATCCCGAGCTCTTCCTTGATCATTGGGGGAAGCCCCTGTTCACCATATTAAGCTCGCCATTTTCACAATTCGGATACAGCGGTATTAAAGTGTTTAATATTCTCGCGGGCCTGCTCACCGCATTCTATTCGTACAAAATAGCTATCGAGCTAAAGCTGAGAAACGCCTACCTGGTGATCTTTTTCGTCTCTTTCACGCCAATATATCTTATAATTCACCTCACGGGGCTCACCGAAATATTGTTCAGCCTGGTGCTGGTTCTATCCGTATATCTGTTGATCAAAGAGCGGCACATTGCTGCGGCTATTATGCTCTCACTGCTGCCGTTTGCGAGGGCCGAGGGCCTTATTCTCCTGCCAATTTTTATGCTGGCATTTTTGTTAGATCGCAAACTACGTGCGCTGCCCTACATGTTTGTTGGCTTTGTGGTTTTCGGTTTTTTGGGATGGATTGTCCTGGGTGATTTCCTCTGGTATATTAATAGATTTCCATATACCGGTGCAAGCAGCATTTATGGAAGTGGGGATCTTTCGTTCTTTCTAATGTCTTATGAAAAAACCGTTGGGAAATCACTTGGCTCACTCTTTGTCCTGGGGGGGGTATTCGCCTTGTATGAGTTTGTAATTAATCGTGGAGTTAATAAGAGTAAAACATTCTATGCCGTATTGTTTTTGCTGTGTCTTCCACTACTATATCTGGCATTACATTCTGTCCTTTGGTGGAAAGGAATCGGTGGATCACTGGGTCTTTTAAGAGTTTTGGCCGGAGTAAGCCCATTGGCTGCAATTTTGAGCCTGAAAGGCATCAATTTGATATTAGATAAAATTGAACCCTACAGGCTTATAAAATACAGCGCTATTATAATTGTGTTGGTTTACGTAATAAAAACACCATTCAACATTTACACGTTACCTTGGCAATGGGGCCAGCCAGAAAAACTGGTTAAAGAGGCTGGGCTTTGGCTGCAAAACACAGGGCATGCAAATGAAATGATTTATTATTATGATCCGTTTTTTTGCCACGTCCTCGAATTGGACCCTTTCGATAAGTCAGTGGTGCAAGAGAAGCTTTCAAACATAGAGCACCCAGAAGAAGGAGTGGCAAAAAATTCGATCGTATTATGGGATGCGCATTTTGGGCCCAATGAGGGAAGAATGCCCTTGGGAAGACTGCTTGCCAATCCGAACTTTGAGCTACTGATAAAATTTGTGCCCGAAACCCCCCTTCAGGTATTGGGCGGGTATGACTATGAAATTTACGTGTTTCAAAAGATAAACTAGTAGATGATGATCAAACTGCCTCAAAATTTCCAGTCTCTCCCAGCTAATTGGCTACCGAAGCTCACCGTGACAGTAATTGCAACCATCTGGCTATTCACCTTTTTGTCCGTTGCCAAATGGAAGAAGAAGGAGGTAATACAGCAAGATATAATATCCTATTATTCATACCTGCCTGCTGCAATTATCTACCAGGACTTAACTTTTAGATTTGATAAGGAGGTGGCCCGGGATAAGGAAATTAGGATATGGACCCATCAAGCACCCAA
>DTRI01000175.1:0-6368 GCA_012966015.1 Flavobacteriales bacterium
GCGGTCAGCCACATTTTTCCCAGAACTATTCTATTGATTATTATTTTTGCCTTGCCACAATCAGAAGATGTGTGGGCAATCGACAGTTTGTTTAACAGAACGAAAGAAGAATGATGAAGCTAGTAGAGTGTGTTCCTAACATCAGCGAAGGCAGGGATGCTGCGAAAATAAAGCAGGTAACAGATGTTGTAGAGAAATTCGAGGGCGTGAAGCTCCTGGATGTTGATCCTGGCAAGGCAACGAACAGAACGGTAATCACCATTGTTGGAGAGCCACAAAAGGTGGTTGAAGCGGCTTTTCAGCTCATAAAGAAGGCTCAGGAGGTAATAGATATGAGCGTTCATTCCGGGGAGCATCCCAGATTTGGAGCAACAGACGTCTGTCCTTTTATTCCAATTGCCGGGATGAATATGGACGAAGCAGCCGATTTGGCCAGACAGCTCGGGGCACGAGTGGGTAGTGAATTGAATATTCCCGTGTATCTATATGAAAATGCTGCCAGTACAGAAGAGCGTAAGAACCTGGCAGTTTGCAGATCAGGAGAATATGAAGGATTGGAAAAACTATCTGACCCACAATGGAAGCCAGATTTCGGCCCTGCTGAATTCAACGCCAGTGTAAAGAAGTCTGGGGTGACAGCAATTGGCGCCCGCGACTTTTTGGTTGCTTACAACGTGAATTTGAATACCACTTCCACCAGGCGGGCCAACGCCATTGCCTTCGACATTCGCGAAGCGGGAAGAGTAAAGCGTGAGGGGAATCCGGTTACTGGAAAAGTAGTGAATGACAAGGATGGCAATCCGATGCGTGAACCGGGGAAATTGAAGGCCGTAAAGGGAATAGGCTGGTACATAGAAGAATATGGAATTGCGCAAATCTCTTATAACCTGACGAACATCAATATCACTTCCGTACACGAAGCATTTGACGAAACCTGCAAGAGCGCTATCGAAAAGGGAATAAGAGTTACAGGATCAGAATTGGTAGGGCTTATTCCGCTACAAGCTATGCTGGATGCCGCTGACTATTTTCTGAAAAAGCAGCGGCGTTCGCTGGGTATTTCGGAAAAAGAAAAAATTAATATTGCCATCAAATCGCTGGGGCTTGACGATCTCGCTCCCTTCAATCCAAAACAAAAAATCATAGAATACATGCTAGAAGAAGAAAAAGACAATCAGCTGATCGCCATGTCTCTGGGTAATTTTGCTGATGAAACCGCGTCGGAATCTCCTGCACCCGGAGGTGGTTCTATAGCAGCTTATGTCGGTGCAATGGGTATTTCATTGGGTACCATGGTCGCAAATTTATCTGCCCACAAAAGAGGATGGGACGATCGGTGGGAGGAATTCTCAAAATGGGCAGAAAGAGGTCAGGCTCAAAAAGCTCAGTTAATAAAGCTGGTAGATGAAGATACCCAGGCATTCAACAAAATCATGGATGCTTTTGGCTTGCCCAAAGGTTCTGATGAAGAGAAGGCTGCTCGGGATGAAGCAATTCAAAATGCAACAAAAGGGGCGATTGACGTTCCCTTTAAAGTTATGGAATTGGCCCTGGAGTCTATGGAAGTGCTCAAGGCCATGGCAGAAAGTGGATTGAGCGCATCTGTATCAGATGCAGGAGTTGGAGCCCTGTGTGCCAGGTCAGCGGTGATGGGCGCATTTTTAAATGTAAGGATCAACACTTCAGATCTGAAAGACACGAATTACAAGGAAGATATTCTGAAAAGGGGTGAAGCTATTCAGCAGCGTGCTATTAATATGGAGCGTGAGATAATGGGAATTGTGGAGGGTAAATTGTAGCAGAAGCATCACGCATAACCATCTGAGGAGTTTTGCCGTATAGCGTATGGCATCGCACCATAATTAATGAGGGAAAACAGTTAGAGATGACACCATCGGTAACAAGGAGAGAAAGGCTGAACAGATTTATATTCTTTTTCCCTTTCAGGTTATTTATAGTGCAGTTCAAGAAGAACCTTGTACTTCTGCTCGCGTGGGTGTTGCTTTTTGCATTCATAACAGAGTCGCTAGCCAATAATTACGGAATCCCTTATTTATTTTTAAGTCCGGAATACCATGGAAAGGTAGGTTTTGTGTCTTTCTTCATAGTTGGGATGTGTTTAGGGGCATTTATCATGACCTTTAACATTGGAAGCTATGTCACCAATGGATCCAGATTTCCGTTTTTGGCAACCCTGAACAGGCCTTTTTTGAAATTTAGCATTAACAACATTATCATTCCGGGTGCTTTTGTAGTTACCTATATTGTTTTGTTATCCATTTTTCAATATGATAATGAATACAAGGGATTTGCAGAAATAAGCCTGGATGTATTGGGCTTGATATCTGGAATATTCCTTTTCATGAGCCTCACCTACGTTTATTTTTTCTCCACGAATAAGAATCTTTTCAAGCTTTTTAATGTAAAACGCTCTTCTGATCCAACGGAAACAAATGCCAAGCTAAAGAGCCAGCAACAAAAGCAGCGCTGGTGGTTAAAATGGGTGCTTCCCCCGATCAAGAGTGCTCGTGAAACCAAGGTGCTCACCTACATGAGCAGTCCTTTTAAGCTACGGCTTGCCAGGTTGAGCCATCACTATGATAAATCATTGATTATTCAAGTTTTTAATCAGAATCAAAACAATGCAGCTCGATTTCATCTTCTCTCATTCACGGGTCTTTTATTGCTAGGATTTTTTAAGGATATAGAGATGTTCGAAATTCCCGCTGGTGGAAGCCTAATTCTCTTTCTCACTTTAATTCTCATGATCATCTCCATGCTGCACACCTGGCTGCGGGGATGGTTCATGGCTGTGTTCATCATAATAATCATTACCGGAAATTATTATTCGCAATTCGAGTTCCTTGATTTCAGCAATAAGGCTTATGGTTTGAATTATCATATCAACAAGGCCAAGTACAACTATGAGGCCATGCAAAAGCATTCCAACAACATCGACAATTTTGTGAACGACCGTGCACACACTCAGAAGGTACTTCGCAAATGGAGGGCGAAAAATTACTTGGGTGACAGCAAACCTAAAATGATATTTATCAATTGTAGTGGAGGTGGACTAAAGTCTGCCGTATGGACATTGGCAGTCTTACAACACGCCGATGGAATTACATCAGGGAGGTTAATGGACCAAACACAATTGATTACCGGTTCATCGGGAGGGCTGATAGGAGCCAGCTATTTCAGGGAGTTGTATTGGCGTGCAAATAGCGGTGAAACCAAGCAAATACACAGAGCCCATTATGTAGATAATATGTCAAAGGACTTGCTCAACCCTATTGCATTCAGCCTTAGCATCAACGACTTCCTGCTGAGATTTACCACTTTCAAATATGGTGGCTACACCTATGCTAACGACAGGGGCATTGCATTTGAGAGGCAGCTGGATAAAAACACGGAAGGTATTCTCAACAAAAGACTCATCGATTACCAGGTACCAGAGAATGCCTCCTTCATTCCGATGCTCATACTCTCTCCGGCTATTGTTAACGACGGGCGGAGATTGCTCATATCTCCACTCCCGATTTCGTATCTGACACAAAACAGATCAACGGAAAAGATTCGGGGCAATCCATTGATAGAGGATGTTGAATTCATGCGCTTCTTCTATCACCAGGACGGCGATAATTTGAGCTTCCTAAGTGCCTTGAGAATGAGCTCTACCTTTCCTTACATTATGCCATTGGTTTCCTTGCCTTCCACTCCTGTTATTGAAGTGATGGACGCAGGAGCAAGAGACAATTTCGGTCTTAAAACAACTATGAAGTTCATCTACACTTTCTCGCGTTGGCTGGAGCAGAATACCTCGGGCTTGATCATCATTCAGATTCGTGACCGCCCAAAGCAGATAAAAATAAATGACGTGAGAAGCATGAGAACAGTGGCACAGAACATTTCAACACCCATAGGGAATTTTTACGAAAATCTCTTCAACATACAGGATTACACCAATGACCAGCTGCTTTACTATGCCAACCAATGGTACAACGGAACGATAGAGGTTATTGATTTTGAACTGAAGTTGTACTATGATGAGAAAATATCCCTGAGCTGGCATTTAACAAATAAGGAAAAGGAACAAATAGAGGATGCCCTGCTCGATACCAAAAACCAGGATGGCCTCAGAAGAATTAGCCAGCTACTGAGTCCTCAATAGTTTAGCACTTCCCGAAGTTGCTCTTTGAACCTATCCTGAGGAAGGAAGTTTGTCTCCAATGAATTGGTAAACGGCACCGGAGTATCTAAACTCGCCGAACGCATTACAGGAGCGTCTAAAAATTCAAAACACTCTTCATATATAAATGCGGCCAGCTCTCCCCCTATTCCACCAACAAGGGTGTCTTCATGAAGAATGATTGCTCTTCCCGTCTTCTTAACC
The DNA here is from genome assembly GCA_012966015.1 of Flavobacteriales bacterium. Classification (GTDB taxonomy): domain Bacteria; phylum Bacteroidota; class Bacteroidia; order NORP154; family NORP154; genus NORP154. The sequence goes on from DTRI01000175.1 coordinate 4,394, forward strand.
GAAGCCACAATCGCTTCCTTATCAAAGGGCATGAGGGTGCGAAGGTCAATCAGGTCCGCTGAAATATCCGGGCTTTGCTCTAGCTCCTTAAGGGCCCAATGAACACCGCTGCCATAGGTAATTATAGAGACAGCAGTCCCTTCCTTTACCAAAGCTGCCTTCCCTATTGGTACTGTAAAATAATCTGCTGGCACAGCCCCCTTCACACTTCGATATAAAGCTTTGTGCTCAAAGAACATCACAGGATTGGGATCTTCTATACTCGCAGCCAATAATCCTTTGGCATCGCGCGGAAATGCGGGATACACAACTTTTAATCCCGGCGTATGAAAGAACCAGGCCTCGTTCGACTGTGAATGAAATGGGCCGGCGTTCACTCCCGCTCCTGTAGGCATACGTATAACTACATCTGCGTTTTGCTCCCACCTCCAATGCGCTTTTGCCAGGTTATTGATTATCTGATTGAAGCCACAGGTTACAAAATCGGCGAATTGCATCTCCATCACAGACTTGTAGCCATTGATAGAAAGCCCCAGCGTAGCGCCCACAATAGCCGATTCACACAGAGGCGTATTCCTTATTCTTTCCGCCCCGAACTTCTCTATAAATCCCTCCGTCACCTTGAATACACCACCATATTTTGCGATATCCTGACCCATCACTATCAGGTTATCATATTTCTCCAGTGATTGATACAGCCCTTCTTTTACCGCATCCACCATGCGCAATTCGGAGGCCTTTTCAGACGCTGGTTCAGTATGTACAAATTCATGCTTCTGAAACAGATCATCGTATTCTGTTTGTGAATTCGCAAACACGGCCTTTTCCGCGAAGGCCACTTTCAATCCTGCCTCGATTTCTTTGGCAATTTTTTTTCTTATCTCTTTTTGTGACTTCTCGTTCAATACCTTTTCTGTTATCAGGTATCTCTCAAAATTCTCCACCGGGTCTTTCCTGGCCCATTCTGTGAATAATTCTTGAGGGATGTATTTTGTTCCCGATGCCTCCTCGTGGCCACGCATACGGAAGGTCATGCACTCCAATAGTATAGGCTGTGGCTCTTTTCTGATCTTTTCTGTAAGCTCCTTCACTGTGTTGTAAACATCTAGTATGTTGTTTCCATCAACTTGCTCAGCGCTTATTCCATATCCCTTTGCCTTGTCTATAAAGCTCTTGAATTTAAATTGCTCCTCAGAAGGTGTGGACAATCCATAGCCATTGTTCTCAATGAGAAAAATGATTGGCAGGTCCCAAACTGCTGCTACATTGATGGCTTCATGAAATTCTCCCTGGCTGCTACCGCCGTCGCCAGTGACAACAAGCGTCACTTTTTTGTTTTTTGCAAGCAGATCGCCCAATGCTACGCCATCTGCTACTCCCATCTGAGATCCAAGGTGGGAGATCATTCCTATTATCCGATGTTCAATGCTTCCAAAGTGGAATGACCTATCCCGTCCTTTGGTAAAGCCACCCGCCTTCCCCTGAAATTGGGCGAACAACCTAGCTAGAGGCACATCACGCACCGTAAACATGCCAAGGTTCCTGTGCATAGGTAGCAAGTAGTCGTCACTGTTCATGGCCATGACTGCACCAACGGATATCGCTTCCTGCCCGATGCCCGAAAACCACTTGGATATCTTTCCCTGCCTGAGTAGAAGCAGCATTTTCTCCTCGATCATTCTAGGCTTGAGAATGCCGGTAAAAAGTTCGATAAGAAAATCGTCGGAATGTTGGCCGCGATCGTATTTTATTGCCATGTCAATACCCCTAATTGTACTTCGGTAATCGTGTAGTATTTGTGGTGGCCAAAATTAGATTTATTAGAAAAGATATCAAAGAAGATAATGGACATCATCTAGGGTAAGCCATGAAGAGCGGGCATTTAGCTTCAGGCTAATGTTTTTTCTTAATTAAGGGCACTCCTATTTGAAAACCGCCCAGCAGACTGGGTAAATAAGTATCAAATGTTTCTTTT
>DTRI01000175.1:6378-11815 GCA_012966015.1 Flavobacteriales bacterium
AGTAATTTCCAATTCTCTGTGTTTATATCTGCCGCCTATTCCAACAAAGAATTCAAATGGGATTTTTTTTCATCAATAGATATTCCCATCCTCGCCAATATACGAGTATGAGCCTACTTCAGCTTCATTCGATCTTGATCCGTGAAATGCGCATTGGTGTCAAAAGCCACAGCGGCAGTTCCATTTCTGATAATTCTGACAGTCTTCATCACATCACCTTGAGCAATTGAATTCACCACTTCCTGTCCCGAAACAACATAGCCAAACACCGTGTGCTTTTTATCCAACTTAGGAATGGCTCTGTGCGTAATAAAAAATTGACTGCCATTGGTGCTCTTACCAGCGTTAGCCATAGATAATGTCCCCGGCTTGTCGTGTTTCAGCTCTTTTACAAATTCGTCTTTGAAGTAGTAGCCGCCATTACCGAATCCCGTTCCCTCCGGATCACCCCCTTGTATAATTCCGTCAGCAATCACCCGATGAAAGGTAAGTCCATCGTAGAATGGTTTGCCTTTTTCTCTGAATGTGTTGGTCATTGTACCCTCCGCTAAACCAACGAAGTTGGCAACGGTCATTGGTGCTTTTTCAAACTCCAGTGAAACCACGATCACACCTTTTGAGGTTGTTATCTCCGCGTATAAACCATCGCCTAATCCATCTTGCGAGAGAATAGAGGTGCTCATCAGAAGAGCGAGCACCATTAAAGGAAAGGGGCGACACATATGCTTCATTTTGATAATTTGGTTGGTATCTGGTTAGAGATTGCTTTGTCGCTTACGCTTCGGGTGCCTCAGCGTACAAGCGGATTGCAATGACACTCCTAAAAGAGAATTGGGTCATGGTCATCGTCATTGTGGGTGGTACTTCCTTACAGCCTCACTCATGACCTTTTCTTTGTCCAGCGTCATTGTTTTGGTTCGTTGATTAACATACATCTCCATCTGGTCAGTGTAATGTGGGCTGTCCTTCTTGTTAGAAGCACCATAGGCATTTACGGATTCTATTTCCACGCCGTCTTTGCTGAATCTCACCAGCTCTATATATGAATCGCCGTGCCGCGACTTGAGAATTCCCTTTTTATGGTAATCGACGTGCATAGCGGCGAGAATATCAGGGCCTCCCCCTACAGGAAGTGACACATCTCCACGGATATGTCGCTGCATATCTCCCAAAGGAACATGTACAGATTTGAAATTTTTCTTGAGATGCTTCTGAGCAAACGTCAATGCCTCCACCACAATTGCCTCATCCAGCGTGGATATTCCGGGCAGCTGTCCTCGCCTGAACATTTCGTCGACCAGCCACTTTATAGCCAACACAGCTATTGAAGCGGGTTCGCTCTTTATATCCGTACTTCTGTCCCAATTGGCGAGCATGGTAATTTCTTCTTGCAGGTCAGGAAATTTCGTAGGATCAAGGGTCAATAGTTTTTCGATACCCAGCATGAAATTATTATGAGCGGGTGTGGCAAAGCTTAAATCATATTTGATGTCTTTAAAATCTTCGTAGCTAAGCTTGTCATATTCCGCAATTAGGGCGTGGTATCGCAGGCTTCTGTTGTTATCATCCGTAAGAAAGCCCATTGTCTTGTCGAACTTACCTGCGTCGAGGTTGTTCTCAGGGCACGTAACATTGAAAGGAGTATTGTTGGTATTTACTAGATAGCCGCACTCCGGATTTAGCACTTGGGGCAAATCCTCTCTTGGATGCCACCTGGGCTCCCATAAGGTAGCGGACGTATCGCCCGGCAAAACCTTGGTCCAATCATAGTCAGGGTTTCTGTAAGCGAATAATCCGTTAGAGAGATAGTAAATATTGTCTTCACGATCCGCATAAACGATATTGATACCGGGAAGGGCTTGCATGTCCAGCACCTTGCTGAATTCATCAAAATTTTTTGCTTTGTTCATGTGATACCATTGTTCCGCAGCGCGAATGTCCATATTGGCAGGAAATCTCACCGAGTAAAAACCATCATCTGTTTTTATCGTTGTGCCATACTTGCTCCAATAAAATTTTTGTTTGACACCAATTTTCAGAAAGCCAAGCACCTTCACCTTCATTTTTATGGGTCGCTCCTCCAGCGTTTCCCACTTTCCATCGAACTTATACTTCAACTTTTCCGTCTCGTGCATGGTCAATTTATATACGTCGTCCAGATCAGGGTAATTCAGGGTGTGGCCCCATCCGAGGTTCTCATTTACGCCCACCATAATTCCCACACCACCTGGAAAATTAGCTCCTAAAATATTCAGTCCCTCATCACTCATCAGATGTGCCTCATACCATGCAAAGGGACCTTCTAGTGGCTGATGAGAATTAATTGCCAGATACGTTTTGCCGTCTTTGGTTCTAGAGCTGCGAACAGCCATGCCATTAGATCCTATACCATGTTGTAGCTCATAATTTTTAATGTGGCCCTTGAATATTCTGTAGAAATCGTAGTGAACGTGTGTCATAAACGCAAGCGAAAAAGTATAAGCCTTTATCACGTCCTTGGGCGTAACGGGGAAAATACCTTTTAGCAGTATCTCCTTAGGGTGTTTTTCAGCATACGAATTGACACCGGCACAATATCCTTCTAACACTAATTTGAACTTATCAGAAAAGCTCTTGTCAAAGTCTCTATCCACCAATTCATCTACTCCCATCATGTGACCAAACACGTCTATTATTGCACCGTCCTTCCCTTTGTATTCGCCCATTCTCTTTCTCACAGGTAAAATATTCTCCTGTACATCATGAAAATTATCTTCGCAAGTTGCCCATGCCAAACCATAAGCAACCTCTTCATCTTTCGGCGCATAAATATGTGGAACTCCCCATTTATCTCTGGCAATAGTTATTGATTCAGGATTGATTTGGGAATAAGAGCTGTAGACTACGCAGCTCAAACAAGCTACTGTTAACAGGGTGCGGAATGGTCTCACTTAAGTTTTAGGAATTAGAGGATTATCTATTTTTAAAGAGATACAACGCGTATTTATCTATTTATTGCATCTGAATATGAATGAAAATAAAAGAAGTATAAACACAAAGAGATAGAGATTAGTTCTAAAATTAATAATTTCAGTGCCACCTTAGTTAAAATTCAAGGTTTGAATACTAGCATACCCCAAATTGGCATTCTGTTCATCGTTTCCATCCTGACCATTGCAGGTTATAATGATGGGCTTGCATCGAATAAGATAGATTCACTTGAGTCGGTTATTAGAAAATACAAGGAGCAAGGTAAGCGTGATACAAATCACCTGACATCATTGAATGAGTTGTCTTGGGAGTACAAGAATACCAACACTACCAAAGCCATCCTCTACGGCAAACGAGCACTGCTACTGGCCAATGAATATTTGAACAGCGCTAGCAGTGTTAAAGAAGCCTTGCGGCTCAAGCGTGCCAAAGCTGCCAGCCTAAACAACATTGGTGTTGCCTATGACTATCAGGGCAATTATGACAAAGCGCTTGAATTTTATATAAAGGCCCTGCGTGTTAATGAACTTCTTGAAGATAAACACCGCATTGCGAACAGTCTGAATAATATAGGTATAATCTATTACTACCAGGGCAATTTCCACGAAACACTCAAATATTATAAAAGAGCCCTTAAGCTGAGAGAGGAGATGGAGGACCAACCTGGAATTGCCGGCAGTCTCAATAATATTGGCCTGCTTTACATCAATCAGGTCGACAGGTCAAATGATCCGGACAATCTTGGAAATGCCATTAACTACCTGTTAAAAGCACTGGAAATAAAACAAAAGCTAGGTGAGCCAAGATCAATAGCAAGAAGCTTAGGCAACATTGGCACAGTGTACAAATTCAGGGCGGAAATGACAGAAAATCCAGCAGATTACAATACAGCCCTCGACTATCACCAAATGAGCCTTGCCGTATTTGATAGTCTGGATGATAAAAAGGGAATTAGCATCGCTTACTCAGACATTGCGGACATTCACCATCGGATGAGCAAAAATAAACTGGCCTTAAAATATTACAAAATGGCATTGATCAATGCCAAAGAAATTGGCGGTATTAATGAAATCAAGAACGCCTATCAGCAATTATCCAACCTATACGAATTGACAAAAGAATATAAAAAGTCTTTGCAGTACCACCAATTGTTTTCGGAGATGAAAGACAGCATGCTCAATGAAGAATCCAGTGTGAAATTTGCTGAGATCCAAGCTAAATTAGACAATGAATCCAAAGAAAATCAGATTGAACAATTATCTAAAGAAAGCGTAATCAGAAATCTGGAAGCCAGTGAACAGAGAATATTTCGAAATTTTTTGATTATTGTTTTATTGCTCCTGCTGATTCTAACGGTACTAATTTATATACGTTATCGCGAAAAACAGGATATAAACAGAGAGCTCAAAAAATTATCCCTGGTAGCCAGCAAAACAGACAATTATGTGATCATCACGGACGACGAGGATAAAATTGAATGGGTTAACGAGAGATTTACCACAATAACGGGATATAAGCTTAAAGAAATAATTGGAATGGCTCCATATGAAATCCTTAGAGGTAAAGAGACTGATCCGGTTACAGGGAGAAGGATAGACGATTCAAAAACCGGCATAGATGCTTTCAGTGATGAGATATTGAATTATCGCAAAGATGGGAGCAAGATCTGGCTCTCGCTCAATGTAAGTCCAGTAATTAATGAGTTTGGGATTGTTGAAAAATACATAACCGTAGGTAACGATATTACTACAAAAAAGAAGCAGGATGAAAAGATCAAAAAGCTATCGTTCATAGCCCGCAAAACGGACAATTTTGTAACGCTTACGGATAAAGACGATAAAATTGAATGGGTTAATGAAGGATTTACAAGATTACTGGGTTTTACTTTGTCAGAAGTGAAGGGCAAGGACCCTACTGAAATATTACGTGGGCCTGGTACAGATCCTGAGACCATAGAACTGATTAAGGATAGAAAGGAGAGAAAGGTTTCATTTCATACCGATATATTAAACTATCATAAATACGGCCAGCCTGTATGGCTTTCATTAAATGTGACTCCTATACTGGATAAGAATGGCGACATTGAACAGTATATCAATATCGGCGCTGAGATTTCTGAGCAAAAGAGGAACGAAGAAAAGTTAAAAGCTGTTGCAGACAGGCTGAAGCTTGTAAATGCTGTTGATCAGGTCATCATCAGTGCAACTAGCTTTACAGAAACGATCGATTTCACTATTAAAAAGCTGTATGAATTGCTGGACATATCCAGGGTGAGTATGGTTATCTTCAACTTTGATAATGATACGCTCACTCCTTTCTCGGTTTCATCCAACCCAGATAGCGTATTGAAAAAAGGAATTGTTTTGCCAATGTCGGATTTTCACGGAGTTGTGTATTTGAAAAAGCTCAAGAACTATTTAGTGCAGGATCTGTCCAAAAAAACGAAATTGTCTGGATCAGACGAAGA
>DTRI01000176.1 GCA_012966015.1 Flavobacteriales bacterium
AGGTTGGTCAAACATTGCTTAGCATAGATACGAAGGAAGGAACTCCTTCAACCAAATTAGGTCCTAAGATGGGCATGGAACCACGCAGTCTTACGCGCATGCTAAAATCCATGGAGGAGAAGGGGCTTATTTATAGAAAGGTTGACAAAACAGATAAGCGGATGGTGAGAATACATCTTACAGATGCAGGCGCAAAACATCGCGATATCTCCAGAGATACGGTGATTCGTTTCAATGAGGCATTGCAGGAAAAATTAGGTCCAACCAGAATGAAGGGATTCTTTAAGACCATTAAACAAATTAATAGATTGCTCGAGAACCAAAATTTATTGAATGGCGACAACAAATCTCAGAGCAATAAATAAACCACAAATAAATTGCTGGAAGTTATGAGTACAGAAAATAGATTAATAAATAAGGTAGCCGTCTTGGGATCAGGGGTAATGGGATCCAGAATTGCCTGTCATTTTGCTAATGTCGGTCTGGAAGTACTGCTATTGGACATAGTACCCAATGAACTCAATGAGGCTGAGGCGAAAGCTGGAAAATCCTTAGAAGACAAAGCTGTTCGCAACAGAATTGTTAATGATGCACTGAAGTTTGCCCTGAAATCGAACCCCTCCCCTATTTACAGCAAGAAATTTGCTTCGAGAATAAAAACAGGAAATTTTGATGACGACCTCAAAGGTATCGGTGATTGCGATTGGGTTATTGAAGTAGTTATAGAGAGACTTGACATTAAGCAGCAGGTATTTGAGAAAGTTGAGAATTACCGAAAGCCCGGAACCTTAATCACCTCTAACACCTCAGGCATACCAATCAAACTAATGCTGGAAGGCAGAAGCGAAGATTTTCAAAAACATTTTTGTGGCACACACTTCTTTAACCCGCCACGCTACCTGAAATTACTAGAGGTCATTCCTACACCAAAAACAGACCCTGGAGTAATAGACTTTCTTATGAGCTATGGTGATTTGCATCTTGGAAAGACGACCGTTTTGTGTAAAGACACTCCTGCATTTATTGCCAACAGGATAGGTGTCTTTGGTATTATGGCGCTCTTTCATCTCGTAGAGGAAATGGACCTTACGGTTGGTGAGGTGGATAAATTAACAGGCCCAGTGCTTGGAAGGCCTAAATCTGCCACCTTCAGAACATGTGATGTGGTGGGACTAGACACGCTTGTACATGTGGCAAATGGCCTCGATGAAAACTGTAAGGATGACGAAGCCCATCATCTTTTTACAATGCCCGACTACATTGCAAAAATGGTTGACAACAATTGGTTAGGCTCAAAGTCTGGACAAGGTTTTTACAAGAAAGAGAAAGACGACGCAGGAAAGAGTACAATTCTCACGTTAAACCTGAAGACCCTGGAATACGAACCGAAACAGAAAGTAAAGTTTGCAACACTGGAGCTCACAAAATCAATTGACAACCTCAGAAAAAGGATGAAAGTGCTGGTCTCAGGCACAGACAAAGCTGGCGAATTTTACAGAAAGGCATTTTATGGTTTATTTCAGTATGTATCCAACAGAGTTCCTGAAATATCAGATGACATTTATAAAATTGACGATGCATTAAAAGCGGGATTTGCATGGGAGCTGGGTCCATTTGAAACTTGGGATGCACTGGGAGTAAAGGAATCTGTTAAAGCCATGGAAGAAGCGGGATTGAAGCCCGCTCAATGGGTTTACGACATGCTCGACAGCGGGGTTGAGTCCTTTTATCAATTAAAAGAGGGTGTTAAAACCTGTTACAGGATTGAAGAGAAAGCAGCAGGTGAAATTCCTGGTATTGGCAGCTTCATTATGTTGGATAATCTGCGTGAAAACAGAACAGTATGGTCGAATTCGGGAAGCACAATAATTGACATTGGAGATGGCATCCTGAATCTCGAATTTCATACTAAGATGAACACAATAGGAGGTGATACGCTTCAAGGGCTGAATAAAGCAGTAAATCTCGCAGAGAAAGAATTCAGGGGCTTGGTTATATCAAATGAAGGTGCTCATTTCTCGGCTGGAGCTAATGTGGGCATGATCTTTATGTTTGCCATTGAACAAGAATATGATGAACTAGACATGGCCGTCAGGGCTTTTCAAAATACAACCATGCGGCTCAGGTATTCTTCTATCCCTGTTGTAGCAGCTCCTCATAACCTGACCTTAGGTGGTGGTTGCGAAATATGTTTACACGCGGATAAGGTGCAGGCTCATGCCGAAACATATATGGGATTGGTTGAATTCGGTGTTGGCGTTATTCCTGGCGGAGGTGGAACAAAGGAGTTCGCCGTTAGATTCTCAGATGAGCTGAGCGAGGGTGACGTAGAGATTAATGCACTGAGAGAGAAATTCTTAACAATAGGAACGGCCAAAGTAAGTACTTCCGCTGAAGAGGCTTTTGAAATCGGACATATGAGGAGAGGCAGGGATCGGGTAACCTTTAACAGAAGCCGACTCCTTCTCGATGCAAAAGAAAGTGCAATACTGCTGGCAGAAGCTGGTTACACACAGCCTCTTCCACGAAACGATATCAGGGTATTGGGAAAATCAGGGTTGGGAATTGTTTATGTTGGCTCAGATTCAATGTTATCCGGCAACTATATCTCAGAGCATGATAAGAAGATATCTGAGAAGTTGGGCTATGTTCTTTGTGGTGGCGACTTATCTGCACCTACTTTGGTAACGGAACAATACTTACTCGATCTGGAAAGAGAGGCATTCTTATCGCTGTGTGGAGAACGCAAGACAATGGAAAGATTACAGAGCATCATTCAAACCGGAAAGGTGCTTCGCAATTAGAGATTGTTGATTACAGATTGAATCTGAAATAAATGAATACACAGGAATTAAAACAGAGAACAAAAGAATTTGCACAGCAGTGTGTAAAAATTGACTTACAAAACAAAACAAGACAAGCAATCAAGTAATAGAACCTATTGTTACGTATACTAAGTAATTCAAGGTGAAACAATCTTTATTTTAACATCATAACATAAATCTGTAATCATTATGGACGCATATATAGTAGGAGGTTTTCGTTCCGCTGTAGGAAAGGCCCCGAGAGGAAAATTCAAATTCACCAGAGCTGATGATTTGGCAACGGTTGTGATAAAGCACCTGGTTGCTGAAACCAAAGGCCTGGACAAAGATAGAATCGACGATGTAATTGTCGGCAACGCAATGCCGGAAGCTGAGCAGGGCTTAAATGTGGGCAGAATCATCTCTTTAATGAGCCTTGATACAGATAAGGTGCCGGGAATGACCGTAAATCGTTACTGTTCATCAGGATTGGAAACAATCGCCATTGCCTCTGCTAAGATACATTCAGGAATGGCCGACTGTATCATTGCGGGTGGAGTAGAAACCATGTCGCCCATTCCGATGGGTGGATGGAGAATCGTTCCAAATTCACAAGTCGCCAAAGAACATCCAAACTGGTATTGGGGAATGGGCCTCACCGCAGAGGCTGTAGCGAGCGAATTTGAAGTTTCCAGAGAAGATCAGGATGAGTTTTCTTTCCGATCACATGAAAAGGCATTAAAGGCACTGGAAGACGGAAAATTCAATGAAGGTATTGTTCCTGTAACAGTCAAAGAGAATTACCTGGATGAGAATTTCAAAAGGCAAGAGCGGGAATATGTTGTAGATGCCGATGAAGGCCCCAGAAAGGGAACCAGTGTTGAGGCGCTGGCAAAACTAAAGCCGGTATTTGCGGACAAAGGTTCTGTCACCGCAGGTAATTCATCCCAGATGTCGGACGGAGCGGCTTTTACCATGATTATGTCGGAAAAGATGGTGAAGGAATTGAATCTCACTCCTATCGCAAGACTGGTTTCTTATAGTGTAGCGGGTGTTGATCCTAGAATTATGGGCATAGGCCCTGTAGCGGCAATCCCATTGGCGCTGGACAAAGCCGGCCTTAAAAAAGATGATATTGACTTAATTGAGCTTAATGAAGCCTTCGCATCTCAGTCTCTGGCAGTAAGAAGAGAGCTGGACCTAGACCCAGAAAAACTCAACGTAAATGGCGGGGCAATTGCGCTTGGACATCCGCTGGGGTGTACCGGAGCTAAGCTCACAGTTCAATTACTGAATGAACTGAGAAGCAGAAAACAAAAATACGGCCTGGTTACCATGTGCGTCGGTACCGGACAAGGAGCTGCTGGCGTTTTTGAACTATTAAATTAACCCAAATATATATCGCAACTTTATAAACAACCAAAACAATGGATACTGAAGAAGAAACAACAATATCAAAAGCACTGAAGGGAGGCGAGTTCCTGATTGCTGAAACCAAAGCTGAAGACATTTTTATTCCGGAGCAATGGGATGAAGAACAGCAAATGATAGCCCAGACTAACCGTGACTTCCTACAGCAGGAAGTGTGGCCCAACCTCGAAGATATCGATGCCCAGAAAGAGGGCTTGGTTGTTTCGATATTGAAAAAAGCTGGGGAATTGGGTCTACTAGGTGTTTCACTTCCGGAAGAATACGGAGGTTTTGGAAAGGATTTTAACACCTCCTTGTACGCAACAGAAGCAAACGGCTCCGGACATTCGTTTACCGTTTCAATGGCAGCTCACACCGGAATTGGAACGCTGCCTATCTATTATTATGGAAATAAGGCGCAGAAAGAAAAGTATTTGCCAGCCTTGGCTGTTGGGGAGTATTTTGCGGCCTACTGCTTGACTGAGCCCAGCTCAGGATCTGATGCCAACTCGGGAAAAACCAAAGCAATACCCAGCAGTGATGGCAAACATTATGTTATCAACGGACAAAAAATGTGGATTACCAATGCGGGCTTTGCGGAGATCTTTATTGTATTTGCAAAAATTGAAGATGACGAAAACCTCAGTGCCTTTATAGTCGAAAAGGCATTTGGCGGTATTACACTGAATCCTGAAGAACACAAGATGGGCATCAAGGGCTCGTCAACTCGCCAGGTGTTCTTTAATGACTGCAAGGTACCGGTAGAGAATTTGCTGGGTGAGCGAGATCAGGGATTTAAGATTGCGCTGAATATCCTGAATATTGGCAGGATCAAGTTGGCGGCTGCATGCATGGGTGGATGCAAGAATATAATAACCCTATCTACCAGATATGCTAACGAAAGGGAGCAATTTGGAAAACCCATATCCTCTTATGGTGCCATTAAGTATAAAATAGCAGAGCAGGCAATAAGAACTTTTGTAACAGAATCTGCCACTTACCGCTGTGGTCAAAATATAGACGACGCTATAAAATCATATATGGATGAAGGAATGGACCTGGAAGCTGCCCAGCTGAAAGGTGTAGAGCAATTTGCCATTGAAGCGGCCATACTAAAGGTATTTGGATCAGAGGTACTGGACTATGTTTCTGATGAGGGTGTTCAGATATACGGTGGAATGGGATACTCTGCCGATGCGCCAATGGAAAGGGCTTACAGAGATTCCAGAATCAACAGGATTTTTGAAGGCACCAATGAGATTAACAGAATGCTTACCGTTGACATGATCCTTAAACGAGCCATGAAAGGTGAGCTGGATTTAATGGGCCCTGCCAAGGCAGTAGGTGACGAGCTGTTGGCAGTACCTGATTTCGGCGACATGGATGATTCTTTATTTGCTGCAGAAAAACGATACGTTGCTGGTATGAAGAAGGCAGTTTTGATGGTTGCAGGATCCGCAGCGCAAAAATTGATGATGGAGCTGGCCAATGAGCAGGAAATCCTCATGAACATCTCAGATATGATCATGGATGTGTACGCGGCAGAATCTGTACAATTGAGGGTGGAGAAAATGGTGGGAATGAGCAGTGAGGCCAATTGTTCGGAACAATTGGATATGATGCGCGTGTTTATTACTGATGCCGGTGACAGAGTTAACAAAGCTGGCAAAGATGCACTCAATGGCTTTGCCGAAGGCGATGAGCTTCGTATGATGCTCATGGGCATGAAGCGATTTACAAAGCAGGAGCCATTCAACACCAAAGATGCGAGAAGAAGAATTGCAGCGAGGATTATTGACGAAAACCAATATGCATACTAAGTAATTCTAAGGAGTTCAGAAAATAAAAAGGGGCAATCTCTATGAGAATGCCCCTTTTTATATGCGATGTTCTTAAAGTTTACTCAACCAGCATCACCTTGGTAGTAGCCGAACCAGCTGAAGAGCTGAGCTGTACAAAATAGGTGCCAGCACCCAATTCATTCATGGATACATTTACCGTGTGATCACCAGCCACCTTTTTGCCGAGCGCTACAGCATCCACTAATTTACCGCTGATGTTGTAGATCTTCAATATAACCACCTCAGAGGTTTTCATGGTGAAGCTAAGGTTTCCAGAGCCATTGATTACCGGATTTGGATAGAACTCCATTTCAATTGCTGGAGCATCGGCAATAGGATCTTCAATACCCACAGGAAGTGTACACACGTCCGTAGCTTGAGAATCTGCATACATAGTTTCTTTAAAGAAACCCCGGCCGTGAGTAGCTACATAAATAACTCCTTCATTGGTCACACCCGTACAGTTGTCATTCTTATGAAGCTGTTGTATAAGCATAAAACTCGGCACCCTCGCCATTCCTGTGTTTTCTTCAGTCCAGGTTGGTGATGCATCCATTCCGTTGTCAGATGCATAGATTCCGTACTCCGTTGCCAAGATAATCTTGTTCGAATCATGCTTCTCAATAAGCGCATCATACACGGGCATATTTGGCAAGTCTCCCTGTATGGAGCTAAAACTACCAGCACCCAGTGCATTCGTTGACCTCTTAACATTAACATTATTGCCATAATTCCCTAATGCAATAACCACGTTGTTTGCGTTATTCGGATCAAGACCAACGCCTGCAAGGGCTTGCGAGCCATTATATATCGTAGTTTCTGTTACTGCACTAACAACTCCAGGACTACTAGTATTTTTTGTAGACTGATCCCCTGGCATTATTCCATTAATCCCAGATATCCTAATTAAATTGCCAGAAGCCCCAATAAAAATTACGTCACCGTCTCGAGAGACCTCAAGACAATTTGCACCATCCGTCTCAGACAGCTTATACCACTCTGGCAGATCAGAAAAATCCAACACATTTTTACACATCCAAATACCAGAGTATAATGCGACAAAAAACTTGGATTGTACCAGATCCTTAACATTTAGCGTATCATTTACAGATACTGGAACCTGGGTTAGATACTCGAAAGGAAAGCCGTTGTTGTTGCTGGGAATATAAATAGTTGCCCCGGCTGAATATGGTTTTGTAGCTATGAACTCAACCATTTCCTTGCTTGCAGTGTCATTAAAGCTCTCCCAAATTACCAATGGTGTTACCCATACACCATCATTTCCACCGGTTCCTCCAGGTACATCATCGCAGTCACCATCGCACATAACCCCTGGCCCCACAAAGAACCCACCAGCTCCACTCCCATGATCTGGAGATCTGTTGGCATCACCACCTTGAGACTCCCAAAAGAAAGCTGCAGGGTTGATTACAGAAAATTGCATGTATCCTCCATCACCGCTTGGCAAATTATACACCTGAGATTTTGGTGTGTTTCCCGTAAAGTCAATAAAAGGATTGCCATTGTCCTGGGTTCCCCCAGCTACCCAGCCCTCCCTGGACGTTCCCATCGCGTAAATTTGTGTAACACTGTAGCCCGTATTAAACGGATAAAACTTTGACTCCCCATCAATGTTATGGACAGCAACTCCACCATCACTTCCCACATAATAGTACGGAGTACTTGAATAATTTGGACTAAAAACTACGGTATGTTTATCAGCATGGACGCTAAGACCACTCCCAAAGCCCCCACCACCTGTAAGAGCAGCAGGCCCCCACGTATTATCCGGACCGTTCCACGAGTAGAGCGCAACACCACCAACCAGGATGTGCTCCTTATTGTCTGGAAACACACCCAATAGCAGATCATAATACCCCTGATCGCTAAATACAGGGTCTTCAACGCTAGGATCGCCAGGAACAATAATACTAAAAGAAGTTCCTCCATTTTTAGATTGGTACAAGTTATGAAGTCCGCCAGATGTTGCACATATATAGATGTAATTAGGGTCTGAAGGAGCAAAGGCAAACTCTACTCGGCTTGCGCCGGAAATTCCAGTAAGCTTGCTATTAATACTTGTAAAATCCGCTTGGCCCGCTGGACGAAACCAGGCAGTTCCGCTACTACCGGCTCCTACTGTTCCATCACTATTCACCTTAACGTCTTCAAACTTTGCTTGAATTGGTATTGTATTCGTAGGAGGATTTGCCCAAATAGCAGGTGTCCACGTAGCTCCGCTATCTACTGAGAAGAGCAACCCATTATTCGTAGCGGCCCATATTTTTAGCGGATCTATCGGATCAGCTGCCAATCTGTTTACAAATGCCCAGGCGATGGTGTTGTCGTTGAGGTCAGTTGGCAAAGTTGAAGGTAGTTGTCTGAATGTAAGGCCTCCATCCGTGGATTTAAAGACGCCACGTCCGATCATCGCCGGTGTACCCAGTGTTCCTTGTCCTCCTGCGTATGCAAATCCTTCACCGGTACCAAAGTAGATATCGCCATTGGTGGTTTGCGCGATACTTGCTACTGCCAGATTTTGACCGTCATCGTCATAAGCCGACCAGGAATAACCGTAGGTGTTGGAAATCCAGAGTCCTCCAGAAACACTACCCGCATAAACCCGTGCAGGATTCTGATTGTCGATAAGAATACATCGAGTTCTTCCACCTACGTTGTCTGGGCCCATTTCATTCCAATCCAGTCCCAGGGCGGCGGTTTTCTGAGCCTTTCCAAAATTTCGGATATTCTCATCTGCCTGAAGCATTGCCTCCAAATCCATCTTACCCGTTGCGACATTAATTCGTCGCTCAGCGTAGTAATCCATTGCTCCTGCTATTCCCTGTACGTTTTTAGCATAGCTTTCGTTGGCATGCTTAACTCTTGGGCTATAGGTTGAATCTTCGTTTATTACAGTAGGCGTAATCAGGTATAGAAGCATTGATATACCGATAAATGATATTCCGAAGAGCGTATTTCTGTTTTTCATATTTGTGTATTTAGCAAGCGTGCTTTTGGGTTTGGTTGTATATGTGCCACAAAACGCGCACAATTTACAGAATTTTTATAAAAAATGGAAAAGTTAATAGCAACTCTATACGATTCAGCCAATATGTTTTACACATTCTTCATATGCAATTACGCAATAGATTACATAAAGTGCTAGTCAGACTTAATATGCGGTTGTATAAATATGGAAAACGGAAGAGATTATTCAGAATTCGGTGATGCATGCCCATGTGGCAATACCCTAGAAAAGGTGCTTTTCAGCGTGATAGGATGACCTCACCAATGGTCCGCTCTCAACAAAGCGAAATCCCTTCCCCAATCCTATCTCTTTCAGCTCATTAAAAACTTCGGGTTTTACAAACTCTACAACTGCCAAATGTTTAGGTGTTGGCTGTAGGTACTGCCCGATGGTCAGCACATCAACGCCCACACCGCGAAGCTCATCCATGGTTTCAATAACTTCTTCCACAGATTCGCCCAAGCCGAGCATAATTCCCGATTTGGTCTTCATGCCTCCTTCTTTGAGAATTCTGAGCACTTCCAGGCTTCTATCAAATTGTGCCTGAATTCTCACTTGCTTTGTCAACCGGCGCACCGTTTCGATGTTATGAGAGACTATCTCGGGTGCCACATCAATAATTCTTTGAATATTTTTCCTGACACCTTTAAAATCCGGTATGAGTGTCTCCATTGTCGTGTCAGGACACAATTTACGAATTGCCTTTACCGTTTGTACCCATGCAATAGAACCGCCATCTTCCAGCTCGTCCCTGTCCACTGAAGTGATCACACAGTGTTTTACCTTCATCAACTTCACTGACTTTGCCACTCTCAAGGGCTCAAAAGGATCTAGCTCTTCCGGACGACCTGTTGCCACAGCACAGAATCCACAAGAACGCGTACAAACATTGCCCAATATCATAAAGGTGGCAGTTCCCGCGCCCCAACATTCACCCATATTTGGGCAATTTCCACTTTCACATATGGTGTGTAGTTTGTGGTCGCTGACGATATTTCTAACCCTGGCGTATTCCTTCCCTATTGGAAGTTTTACGCGCAGCCAATCCGGCTTTTTAGTGCGTTTAATTATTTCCGATTTCTCCTGAACTTTTTCCATCTAGATTAGCGTCTCAATATTATTTCTGGCAGTAAAATTAAATAAAAAGGCAGACCTCTCTACCATCTTTTACCGTAGTTAATACTTAGGTAAAAGGAAAGGAAAAACATATTATTAGGATCTGGATCGTCACCAGATTCAAAGTGAGCCATAATGGGTACATTCTTATAATATACATCCAGGGTTAGTCCGGTTTCCAGGCTTCTCACTTTCTTAGGATCTTTTCCATATTCAAAACTCAGTCCGAATTTTGCAACGCCTCCAGGAAGAATCTTCGTTTCTTCAATACCCCTCAGCGGGTGGGCCCTACCATAAATATTATAAGTTGAGTGTTCTTCAGGATCATACTTTTCTGTCCTATTCTCCTCATGGCCATCAGGTAGCTTATACGTTATTTCCAGATAAACGGGCTTCAGGAATGCCAAAGAGGCACCTATGAAATAATTAAATCTCAACTCCACGCCACTTTCATCTGCCTTTCTGGTGATAACCCGTTGAGTTCCTATAGATGGTCTTAGAATGAACACGGAGTTGAGCTTTCCAAAAATATAGCCCTTTGCATTTTCCCGTGATGGATTATACACTTTGTACTCCTTAGGATGCTTCATATTAACAAGCTCTATGTCAAACACCCGCTTCTTGTACCCTGTCACATGTTTACCTCTTCTGAAGTTGGCGCCAAAGCCATTTGAATGTGCCAATATCCCAAATGTGAGCATCTGTTTATATTGCACACCGGCATCGTCTTCCTCATTCAGAGTAGATTTCTTCTGCTTCTTCTCTTTCTTCTCCTTTTTCTCCTGTTTTACCTCAGTCTCCTGAGCAAATATACTTAGCGAGAAAACGAAGAACAGTGGAAGCAATAAATAAGTTTTCATCTGGTGATATATTATTTTCTCATTAAAGCGGTCAGATCCAACTCGCTCATATCATCCTTCTGTGTGTTAAATTTTATCGCGCGCGTTTCACAGGTATTACCAGCATAACAAAGCTACTAAATTTAGTGTTAAGGCCTGTGGGCCTAACCAGCTCTAAATAAGAAACGTTTGTAATTCAAAAGTCGTATTAGGCCCCGGGAAATATTATTAGAAAAAACAGAACGGCACAATTAAATTTCAGTTCATTCAACTGTACCAAATAAGGGAATCGTAACGTACGTAAGAGATTATTTCGCGAAGAAGAGGCAGAAAATATTAACGAATTAATTAAACAGATCTTTCAGTTTTTTCTTTATCAATCTTTCCGTAAGCAGGACATCTCTCATGAGACCTGCAAGAACTCAAGAACAACACTACTGCCACAATGGCTCCAATCACTAAAAACTGTTTTTTCATCGTAGATATCTTATTTTACAATTAACTCAATTGCGTAAGCAGGACATTGATCGAACATCCGACAAGAAGAAAACACAGAACTAATCACCACTGCCAGGCAAGCTATAATAAAGAGTTTTTTCATCTGGGTATTAATTGAATTAATAAGACTTGAACGATTAGAATTGAAAATAGTTACTGCTATTTTCCAATTGGTAGGTCAAAAGTAACTGTTTTATACGGATTACCAAATATT
>DTRI01000177.1 GCA_012966015.1 Flavobacteriales bacterium
AGCGAAACGGAAAGGGGGTAGTAAGTTCTAAGGAACAATTCAAGAATCAGCACTACGACCAGCAAGCGGATAACCCTGGGCCCGTGTTTTTAAGTTTATCAAGCATAAGAAATTATAGAGACTGGAATGCTCAATCCAGCACGAATTCCTCCTGCCAATTGTCTTTTTCCAACCATTCAGGCTGATCTGACTTGCTAAAGAAGTAGTTGCCCATAACCAGAAAATCCATCTCTGTCCTCATAAGGCAGCGATAGGCATCTTCTGGAGTACACACAATTGGCTCACCCCGTACGTTGAAGCTTGTGTTCACTATCAAGCCATAACCTGTGAGCTTTTCAAACTCATTTATCAGCATCCAATACTTGTAATTGGTATCCTTATGAACAGTTTGTATTCTCGCAGAGAAGTCGATATGGGTTATTGAAGGAATATCTGAGCGATTAAAGTATAGCTTGTCGTTGATAGATAACTCCTTATAACCTTCTGGCAAAGGCGCTCTCCTGCTCTCAACTACAGGCTGCACAATTAACATATACGGTGAGTCCCCATCATAATCAAAATACTCACTGGACTTTTCACTCAGCACAGATGGAGCAAAAGGCCTAAAACTCTCACGGTACTTGATCTTCAAGTTGAGCTTTTTTTGCATCTCCTTATTCCGGGCATCGCCGAGAATACTCCTGTTACCCAAAGCTCTTGGACCAAACTCCATTCTACCCTGAAACCACCCTATTGCATTGCCATCGGCAATCGCAGCTGCCGTTCTCTTTGCCAACACTTCAAAATCCTCAAAATACTCATACTTCGCCTTGAACTTTCGGGCTGTTAACTCAATATCCAGCTTGGAAAACTCAGGTCCGAGATACGCACCACTCATTGAATCAGGCGTAGAAACCTTACGCTCCTCGCCAAAATAAATATGATGAGCAGCCAGGGCCGCACCCAAGGCCCCTCCTGCATCACCAGCAGCAGGTTGAATATAGATGTTGTCAAATATCTTTTCGTTTATTAATTTTCCATTGGCTACACAATTCAAGGCAACACCTCCTGCAAGGCAGAGATTACTTGCTCCTGTGAGCCCTTTGAGGTGACGTGCCATCTTGATGATAATTTCTTCTGTTACCATTTGAATTGCAAGGCCTAGATCGCAATGGCATTGTTCCATATCTGATTCGGGGTCACGCTGATCCATTCCAAAGAGCTTCTCCCATTTCCTCTCCCTAACCATGGTGAGACCCGTTGCGTAATTAAAATAGTTCTGGTTCATCCACAGAGAGCCATCCTCATTGATCGTAATTAAGTCAGACTTGATTAATTCAACATATTTTTTGACCGCAGCGCTATTTGCGTTACCATAAGGCGCCAATCCCATAAGTTTGTACTCGCCTGAGTTGACCTTGAATCCAAGAAAGTAGGTAAAGGCCGAATACAATAATCCTACAGAATGAGGGAACTGCAACTCATGTAAGATCTCAATGTTTTTCCCTTTGCCATGACAGAAAGAAGCTGTGGCCCACTCTCCAACTCCATCCACTGTAATGATTGCAGCTTCCTCATAAGGTGAAGGATAAAAGGTACTTGCTGCATGCGATAGGTGGTGTTCGGGGAATAAAAGCTTCGACTTCTTAGGATCATAAGTCTCATCTAGCTTAATCAACTCTTCCTTAATCAGGCGTTTAAAGAACATCTTCTCATTTAACCATACCGGAATGGCCTTGATAAACGACCGAATTCCTTTGGGGGCGAAACCATAATACGTTTCCAGAAGCCGTTCAAACTTCAATAAGGGCTTATCGTAAAATACTATCGCGTCAAGCTGATTGAGACTTATCCCTGCATACTCAAGGCAGTAGGACACAGCATTAGAGGGAAACGAGGCATCATGCTTCTTTCTCGTAAACCGCTCTTCCTGAGCGGCTGCCAATATCTCTCCGTCAACCACAAGTGCGGCTGCTGAGTCATGATAAAAAGCTGATATCCCTAATATGTACATTTTAATTGATCATCGATTTATACAGTTCGTAGTACTGATTCGCTACTCGGTCCGCGGAAAATCGATCGGCGTTTTTTCTACCTTTCCGAATCAAGTCCGTACGCAAACCTTCATTATGTATTATTTTCAAAATAGCCTCTCTGATATCTACTGGATCAAATGGATCAACTAATAATGCACCATCCCCAGCGACTTCAGGCATAGACAACAAGTCGCTGGTCACTACAGGCCTACCGACGATTTGTGCTTCAACTATTGGCATCCCGAATCCCTCATATGTAGAGACCAAAGTTACTATATCAGCTTCTTTATATTTACTCGCTAACTCCTGGGAGCTCAAGTTAATTGAATTCGTATAGCTAATCTTATTCACCTTTAAATGTTCAATTTGGCTCTCGTTTAGCTCGCCTATTATTTCAAGCTTGCAGGATAGTCCTGTAAGGGCAGTCACCAGTCGATTTACATTCTTGTTCTCTTTCGTACCAATCTGCAAAATAACCGGGCAATTTTCATTAAACTTTTTTGGATTAAAATGAAGGTCACCAGATACTGGAACGTATATTACCTTGACTTTTTTTTCGTCAATTTTAACATATTTAAGCAACTCATTTTTAGTCGCTGCAGAGATCGTGGTAATATATGCCGCCCTTTTAGCTGGAAGTTGAATCCAAAACCATTGTAGCACCTTTCTTGCCAGCGGATTTGGATGATTCATTAGTCCGACATCCAGGAAGGTAAGCACAGTCCTTCTTTTTTTTAATAGAATCGCAACAAAATTAATATCTCCGGTTACGTGATTGATCTCTTTCTGATTAAATATTGCCTCAAGAGCAATATAAATTCTCTTTAAAAAACCAGAGCTATAATATTTTGCAATATGAACTTTGCTTTGCACATCCGAAGGCAAATGATGTCGAATTTGTTCAAATAGAATTTCCACGCTAAAATTCTTATTGGGCCTTGGCTTTCGATGAAAAAATACAACTTCCATTAATGCTAGCTATTCGCTACTTTTTCCTGCCACAGTATAAACTCCCGCTCATCCGCAAGTAAATGGGTGATCAGTTGATTAATAGAGAGATCATACTCCCAGTTCAGTTCATCTTTCGTCATACTATTATCACCCCACATCTTTTCCAAATCGACTGCCCTATACAAAGATTTGTCAATTTCTACGTGATCATCGAAATTCAAGTTTAATTGTTCAAACACTTTCACAACAAAGTCCTTGAGACTTATACTCGAACCAGAACATACTAAGTAATCTCGAGGTTGGTCTTGTTGAAGCATTAGCCACATTGC
>DTRI01000178.1 GCA_012966015.1 Flavobacteriales bacterium
AGAAAAATACTTATCTGCTAAGTTTGACTTTGTCAGAGAACCATAGTTCATTATCTTTGATTAATTATTAGTCTTTTGTAACTTTCTAAAGTTTAATCAATAGAATAGTCTCATAAATCTATCAAAACATGAAATATATTTACTTCTTTTTGATCGGCATTGTTTTTAGCATGGTTACGCATACGGCCACCGCTCAATACTGTACGCCACCTAATTTTCTTACAGGACCATACACTGGAATTACAAACGTAATATTCGGTGGTATTAGTAATCCTACTTCTGGCAGCGATGGATATACTGACTATAGCTCAACGCAAATTGGTGCAATAACAGCAGGTACGAATAAGATAATCACCATAACGATGGAGGATGTGGTAACAGGAACAGGCTTTACGGATAGTCTTGAGGTACGTGTATGGATTGATTGGAATCAGGATTTTGATTTTACAGACCCTGGTGAAGAGATGGTAAATACGCAGGTTAACGCAGCATCTGGGACAGCTATAGTTAGTATTACACTCGCTATTCCTTTCAGCGCAACTCCTGGTACGACCAGAATGCGGGTATATGAAGATATGCTTGAAGCAGATGGCCATTCTGCACCAGCACCTTGTGGATACAGTAGTGGAATTGGACAACACGGAGAATGTGAGGACTATGGCATTACTGTTACTGCCTCTAGTGCACCGCCGGTGGCACAATTTAACGCTCTCAATCTTGGAGCAGGTGTTGTAGAGTTTACAGATATCTCACTGAATTCACCAACTACCTGGTCGTGGAACTTCGATGACCCTACATCTGGGTCAAACACATCTACATTGAAAAACCCTACTCATACCTTCGCAACGGTTGGGGTATCTTATAATGTGTGTCTTAACGTTAGCAATATCAATGGAAACGCCAATACATGTAATAATATATTGGTTACTGCTGCGGCAGGCATCAACACTCCTCAGGATAATGGCGTGATTGACTTTCAAATTATCCCAAATCCCATTACAAGTGGAGAAGATGTGCAAATTCATTTTAGGAAAGAGCTGGAAGTATCCGAGCTTTCTGTTTACGACATTGCAGGTCGCCTGGTCTTCCGCTCGTCCATAGATAGGGGATGTGATTTGCTTACGGTTGACACTGAAAGTTTTAAGCCAGGTGTATTCTTTGTTACGCTGGAAGATGAAGAAGGTACAGTGACTACGAAAAGGCTGGTGATTGCCAATCGTTAACTTTATTGTGAAATGTTTATGAAATCATCTGTGTACGGCATTTCGCTTGTACTTCTAATGATGTGCTCTTGCGGTACCGATCCCGAGAGGGAAAATCCCGTTGATGCGCTACCCATAGATGCGGCTAAGGAGAAAATTGAAGAGGCCAAGGAAAAAATAAAAAAGGAAACGAAGGCATTGGAAGATGCTATCAAAGAATTGGACGAAGCGTTTGAAGAAAAGGGAAAAGAGAAATAAAAGTCAAATGGTGGGCGCTGAGTATCACCCAAGTCCATATTAAAAAATGTAAAATGAAAACTGCTTTTATAATTCTGATGGTCTTTCTCCTGCCGCCATGCACCTTGCTTGCACAGAGCAAGATCGACAAAGCCTTTGACAAAATAGAAAAGAGGATTGACAAGAGCATGGAGGAAACGAAGAAATTAGCTAAGCAATCCGAAAAGGGAGCCAAAGAAGTCTATAAGGAGGTAAAGCGTGACCTGTCGCCGGTTGTTAAAAAGGTGGCAAAAGAAGCCAGGGAGATATTTGAAATTGCTGAAAAAGAAGTTAAGTCTGCAGACCGCGCCGTTGCAAAACGGAAAAAGCAGCTGCAACAATCCATCGACGATGATTCCATCACTTCTGCGGAGAGAAAGGAGCTGGAGAAGAAAATCAAGGCAGTAGAACGACAGGTGGAAAAACTCGCAAAAGCTATCAGGGAAGAGGGGAAGGCTTTGGCGGAATAAGAAATGTTTTTGAGGCTGAATCCGACTGCCGAAAGTTCGCAATACAAATTCACAATAATGAATGGTTGGCTGCTGGCTCACTTGATATTAAAATATAGATGAAGAATCAATTGGTCATTTACGGAGCTACTGGCTATACTGGCAAGCTCATGGTGGAAATGGCAGCCGCACAAGGACTCAAGCCATTAATTTCAGGTAGAAACGAACAAAAGTTAAGCGAGCTGGGTGAGCAATTCGGGCTTGACCACCGGACTGTTTCATTGGATGACGAAGATGGCCTTTCAGCATTGCTTGCAGATGCACAGCTTGTCTTGCACATCGCGGGGCCATTCTCAGCAACTGCCCAACCCATGGTGAAAGCCTGCCTGGCTACGAAAACTCATTACCTCGATATTACAGGAGAAATTGAAATATTTGAGCATCATTATACTTTGAATTCTGCTGCTAAGGAAGCGGGGATTATGATTATGTCGGGTGTGGGTTTTGATGTAGTGCCTACCGATTGCCTGGCAGCACACTTGAAAAATCGACTAGCGGATGCTTCTCAGTTGGAAATTAGCATTGCAGCGGGTGGCGCACTGTCTCCAGGAACGGCTAAAACGGGAGTGGAATCAATACACAAGAAAACTATCGTGAGAAGAGGTGGGCAACTAAATGAGTTAGGCAAGGCATTGTTTAGCAGAACAGATTTTGGAAGAGGGGAGCGGCCCACCATTGCCATGAGTTGGGGAGATGTCTCAACTGCCTACAGAACCACGGGCATTCCAGATATTACCGTTTACTTTAAGCTGAGCACTGCCATCAAGAAGATTATGAGTATTCCGGGGTGGGTGAGGAGCTTAATGGGCAATTCCATTGTTCAAAGGATTGTTAAATGGCAGATTGAGAAACGAATTAGCGGGCCAACTGCCGAACAACGAGCAGCGACCACGTCCAGTATTGTTGCTGAAGCTACGAACGCCAATGGGGAAAAAGCAAGGTCAATACTGACTACACCAGAAGGCTATACCCTTACGTGTATGACTTCATTGGAAATAGTAGCGCGGGTGATGCAAGGAGATGCACAACCTGGTTTTCAAACACCCGCGGGATTGTTTGGAGCAGACTTCATCTTGCCCTTTGAAGGCGTGGAGCGAAAGGATGTTGCTTGATTGCTTGATTGATGAAAGTTTCAGGAGTGAGGCCCAGGTGATAAATGCAAAATTTAAAGTGAAAAGGTCAATGTGCGACCCTTACGCATTAAATGAACTCCACCTTCAACCTTTAACTTACTTTTTGTCTTTGTCCTTTCAGGACGTGAATGTTAAAGATATCTAGTTCTTCTTCTTCTTCTTTT
>DTRI01000179.1 GCA_012966015.1 Flavobacteriales bacterium
TTCCTACTCATACAAAATCCACTAAAAGGACCTTCCTTCTTCATTGCTAAACCCTGAAAGCATCCGAACTCATATTGCGGCGACCTCCTGACCCCCAGTTTGTTTTCTAATCAAAAAAAATCCTTTAAAATCAGTCTAAAAGTGAATTAATTGCCTATTTGTACCTTGTTTGTACCATATTTTGGCTCCCGTCACCTCACGGTTAGCTAATGACACTTCTGCGGGAGATAAACCGCCGAAGCACCCGACTACATTAACTTCATCCCTAGCTATGAAGGTACGCATATTTTGCCAACATTTACCTCAATCTTGACAAAGAAGAACCTCGCCAGCGCGAAACTGACGAGGTTTCAAATAATGAAAACAAATGTACCGAACACTACTTTTGACGGCATGGTAGAGCACATGTTCAAAAATACACCCCAGCAACGTGAAGCCGACGCGGGCGCGAATGCCTTGGCCGAGATAGGAAAAACAGCAAAAAAGGTACTACGAAAGGTATGAAAGAGATGGGGGCGTGTCAGCGACGCTTTTCTAGCGAGACTGGGGGGGTAACCCAACTCCGAGTTAACGGAGTTTTTTCACGGTGCGAGTCCCTAACGGTCGTTACGGTCCCGGTCGTTGCGGTCGTCATGATGCTGCTCACCATGGTCGTCATGCTGCTCACCATGCCCAAAGAGCAACCTCATGTTCAATGCGTGAGCCTCTGACGTGGCGTCAAGAACCTTCATCGGAAGTTCCGCTGTTGTTTCGATCGCCATGCGAGTAGATTCGATGGGATGAAAGGGTGACCATATCACGTATTCAGCCATCTTAAATGGATATTTCACAACGGTACTTACCAAGCCGTTATCCTGATGATGCCTATCACCATGATTTTGATGAGCACAACCAATCAGCAACAATGTTGCCGCCAACGAAACCAGAATTTGCTTATTCATAAAAAAAGTATTATCTCTTTCGAAAGGTTAAATGTCAATGTGCAATGACATAAAAAACGGCGCACACCTGTGTAAGAGCCTGAATAAGAATAAGTTAGATATTGCACACCATAATAATCTATTCATCCAAACCTAGAACTTTAGTAACTTTATCGGCTTGAAACATGACGACAAAAGTGCCAAAACGATGCTTCCAATAATGCCATCTGTTCACTTTCATCTAAACAAAAGATGCCAAATACTCCAACCATCAAAGGATGCTGTCAATTGATTTTTGGGATCAATATTGCGTTAGAACTGAATTAAGCAGACACCGACCATAAACCCATGAAGGTAAGCCGAATAATTCGATGCGGTATAGCATTCAGCACTTTCTATATCGGAGCATTGATAATGACATGTGGCCCTTTTCTGTTGCTACATTTTATTCCATTTAAGAAACAGAAAAAACAAGCTTATGCCCGGGGTTTAATTCGTTTTTTGTTTCGGTCTTTTATCGCACTAATGAGGTTTCTTGGTTTAATATACAAACCAATTATCAAGGGAACGCCAAACGAAATAATCAATGAACCATGTATCTATGCTGCGAATCACCCTAGCTTGATTGATGTGGTGCTATTAGCATCAGCGCTTCCTGATGCAACCTGCATAGTGAAACGCGATTATTGGGAGAACTTCTTTCTAGGGGGCGTTTTGAGAGCCGCTGGTTACATTCCTAATACTGATGGCCCAGAATTATTAAAAGCATGCCTGAAAGCCTTTGATGGTGGTCAATCTTTAATGATTTTTCCGGAAGGTACAAGGTCATCGGAGACAGGAATACGTTCATTCAAAAGGGGAACAGCTAGGCTGTTACTTGGATCAAGTGCTACTATTATACCGGTTATCATTACCTGCAAACCCAGAGCTTTGATGAAACATCAAAAATGGTATGAAATACCAAATGAAAAATTACAATCGTCGATACATTTCATGCCTAAAATGAAAATCCCAGATTCGATTGAATCTGAAACCTCAATGCCCAAAAAGGTTAGGGTATTAACTAGTTATATGGAGAATTATTTTCGAGAACAAATCGACGCCCATCAAGCGGTACCCTCCTCCCCCATTAATCGGGGTTGATGCATTCCAGTAGAGTATGCCCAAGGCCGATATGATTAGTTTCCTTTTTTACTGCTAAGCCCGCTTTCTTGATACAGTTTATTATTGTGTTGGAGTGATACACCTTACTATTGCCATTGGCAAAACAGGTGAAATAGAGCGATGTCATTCTGAGAATATATTCTGCAACCGGATTTTTTTGCTTGTCCAAAAAAGTATCTAAAATAAATAGTCTTGAATTCTTTCCTAGTGAACCTTTGGCCACATGCAATATATTCTGTATTTCTTCTTCACTGAAACAGCAAAGAAACTGGCTCATCCATATAATATCAAAACCCTTAGGAAGTTTTTGGATCCCTTTTAGAAAGTCAGTTGGATAGAAACTGGCTCTCTCCAATAAGTTCTCTTTACGTAAATTACTTTCAGCATCTTTCAACTGTCCTTCGTGATCGGCTATTACAACTTTAACCGTGTCGGAATATCTGAGGCATTCAATTGCCCACCTTCCCGTGTTGCCTCCAATATCCAGAATATTCTTAGGGCTACATTTGAAAACAATTGGCAAAGCCTCTGGAAAGGCTTGATCAGAGTAAAAATGATCAAAATTAAACCAACTTCTTCGAGTGTTATCCGGGAGATCTGCTAGCGCTTCGTAAATAGTTGTCCATTTTCCAAATACCATTAAACCATCTGGCTTGCCTTTCCTT
Source organism: Flavobacteriales bacterium (assembly GCA_012966015.1). Taxonomy (GTDB): domain Bacteria; phylum Bacteroidota; class Bacteroidia; order NORP154; family NORP154; genus NORP154. Next base: position 2,750 of record DTRI01000179.1, read on the forward strand.
ATGGACTCACCCAAGTGTTCCAACCCCTTATAGCAAACATGATCTGTAAATCGAAAATTCAATTCAGTCATTTTGTCACAAACAAAAAACATACCCATCTTTGAAAGCGCGTAACGATTATCTTTTTCTAGAATGATATTCATTGCAATGCCCGCTTCAATCAACACTGTTACCCCGTATTCAGTGAGCTTAAGATTTTCAGTAATTTGACTGATGGAGCTCCATTTGTTTTTGCGTATGTATCTCAAAATGCCGGTCTCAATCATTGCTTTTGCGGCTTGAAATTCAAATGGTGCAAAGGCAATTTTTTGCGCTGCCAATGTGTAATCTAACTTAGTGCTTATAGGCATATTCGGTATTTTCTCGTTTTGTCCTTGGAAATCTTAGGTGCTTTTGCTTAGAATTCTAGGAGATTTGTCTTTAATTCAATTCGTAAATCCTAAAATGAACTCATATGGTTATATCTTGTGACTGATTATGTCCGATCTTGATGCAGTTAAAAACGATTTAAAACTA
>DTRI01000180.1:0-17738 GCA_012966015.1 Flavobacteriales bacterium
CGAGAGGGATTGGTATCAGGCGAGCTCAATGCCGACACTTATACCTGCATCAATGGGAATATTGAAAGAACACTTGCTGATAAGCGGGAGGCAATCGTTCGAGATGAGAGTGGGAGCGGAATAAAGAAAGTGAATGTACCTGAGGAAAAAAGAGTGATTTCCAGCTTGACCGACCAAGAAATCGAGAAAATAGCAGGCGTGTTAAGCACACTACAAGATGAATTTGGAAAACCTCAGGATATAGAGTTTGCATTTTCCAGAGACCAGCTCTACCTCCTGCAAACCCGGCCGATAACAAGCCTTCACAATGTAGCCGATAATAGTGGGGACTACATCGTATGGGACAACAGCAACATTATTGAATCATATCCAGGCGTAACAACACCTCTGACATTTTCATTCATCATTAAAATGTACGAAGCTGTATACAAACAGTTTTGTGAGTTTATGGGTGTTGGACCGCGAGAAATTGATGAGCACAGCACGACATTCGCCAATATGCTTGGGTTGATCAAAGGGCGGGTATATTACAATCTCCTGAGCTGGTATAAGGTGTTGGCATTACTTCCAGGCTATTCAATTAATGCGGAGTTCATGGAGAATATGATGGGTGTGAAGGAACGATTCGAATTGAAGGAACAAAAAAAACTGGCCAAATCAACAGCCTACTGGCGACTGATCATAACCATCATTAGAATGATTCGGAGTTTGATATATCTTCCAAAACAAAGGCGAGAGTTTTTGGAATTTCTTGAAAAAACCATGAAAGAATATGAAGCCATTGATTTTAACAAGCTTAGATCCGATGAGTTAATGCATGTGTACCTGAGGTTTGAACAGATATTATTGAAGAAATGGAATGCGCCACTGGTCAATGATTTCTTTGCAATGATTTATTTTGGAACACTTGAAAAGTTAATTAAGAAATGGTCTATAGGGCAACATATCAATTTACATAATGATCTTCACTGCGGCAGTAACGACATCATTTCTACTGAACCAATAACCCGGTTATTTGAAATTTCAACTTTTATCTCACAGAATCCAGAAGCAAAGAGTTTGTTTACAGCCAATGATCCTTCATTTATATGGGAGAGCCTAACCAAGAACCCCGCGCAAGACGTAACGCGGTTAATCCGTGGTTATCTGGAAAAATTCGGAGAGCGTTGTGTGGGTGAGCTGAAGCTGGAAACCATTTCTTATAACCAGGACCCTACCTCCTTGATTAGGATAATAAAATCTTATGTAACACAGCATATCGTCTCGAGGCCAAAAGAATCCAGTATTGAAAAAAAGCTTAGAGCAGATGCGGAAGCTGTGGTGAAACAGTCTCTCAAAAGAAGGCCGGTTAAAAGACTAATATTCAGGCATGTGTTGAAAATGTCCAGGTCATTGGTGAGCAATAGAGAAAACTTGAGGTATGAGCGAACAAGGGGATTTGGTATGGTAAGAAAGATCTTCTCGGCAATAGGAAAACAGTTTTATTTTGAGGGCATTATAGATAATGACAGGGATATATTTTATCTGAAGAAGGAAGAAATATTCGATTTCATATCCGGTACTTCTGTAAGTATAAATCTGAAGGATACCATCAAATTAAGGAAGGCAGAATTTGCAGAATATGAAAAGATAGACTCGCTTCCAGAGAGAATACCCACGTATGGAATAGTATATCACGGCAATGATTTTCAAAAAACAGCTAAAACTTCAGTTGTTGACGGTGACCTTAAAGGAATAGGCTGTTGCCCGGGCCAGGTAACGCAAAAAGTGCGGGTTATGAAGTCGGCCGATGAAGTAGATTCCCTCGACGGCGACATACTAGTCACATCCAGCACGGATCCTGGATGGGTTACTTTATTTCCAACCGCCTCTGCAATTATTGTGGAACGAGGCAGTCTGTTAAGCCATTCCGCCATCGTATCACGTGAACTCGGCATCCCTTGCATTGTGGGAGTAGACGGGCTTCTGAGCACGCTTAAAACCGGCGACCTGGTTGAAATGGATGGGAGTACTGGACATATCAAAGTTTTAAAATCAAATGAAGCAGCTTCATAACGTAAAGCACGATTTCATCAGATACGCCAACTGCTGGGAGGATGCTGATATTCTCCTAAAAGGGCTGGCGCCTAAACCAGCAGGCCAGATATTGTCCATAGGATCTGCCGGAGATAACAGTTTTTCCTTATTAACTACGGATCCCTCCATGGTGGTGGCGGTAGACATTAATAAAGTCCAGCTCTTCCTGATCGAATTAAAAAAGTCGGCTATCAAAACGCTGGATTATCCGGATTTTTTAGAATTCCTGGGATTCGTTAATTCCAACAATAGATTGAAGCTCTTCAATTCAATAAAACAAGATTTAACTGGCGAAGCCAAAAGTTATTGGGAATATCAGATAAGTAATATAGAATCAGGATTGATCTATGCCGGAAAATTTGAAAAGTATTTTTCGATTTTTAGTAAGAAGATATTACCGCTCGTACATTCCCGCAAAACAATCGACAAACATTTTGAGGAAAAGTCGGAAGATGAACAGCGGGAGTTTTATTTTACCACATGGAATAATTGGAGATGGCGCCTTCTATTCAAATTGTTTTTCAGCAGAGCTGTAATGGGGAAATTTGGCAGAGATCCAGCATTTTTAAAGCAAGTGGAGGTAACGGTATCTGAACACATTTTTGGCAAGGCTGAAAGCCACCTGATAACTAGTGAGACGCAGCAGAACTATTTTTTAAAATTTATTTTAACCGGATCATTTAATGGGGCCCTGCCCCATTACGCCAGAGAGGAAAATTTCAAAAAAATTAAAGCCAATATTGAAAGGATCGAAATTTTTGAAGGATTTGCAGAAACCGCTTTTAAGAAATACGACAGGTTTAATTATTTGAACCTATCTAACATTTTTGAATACATGGATGAAAGCACTTTTAAAAATGTAACGCAGGGCATTATTGACGCAACTGACGAAGGCGCTAAATTTGCTTATTGGAATTTGATGGTTCCGAGAAGGTTTTCATCAGCTTTCCCAGATCACTTTCAATATCATAGGGAAGAATCGGATAACCTTAGCTCAATTGACAAATGTTTTTTCTATAACTGTTTTGTTGTCGATGAAAGAAGATGAATGAAAATATGATCAATACCATTTATCTGGCTGCGGCATTTCTAGCGCTTTTCGCTTCTGCAGAGTTTGCCTATCGCAAATTAAAAATTGAAGCAGAGCTTACGCGCAAGTATGTTCACCTGTTAACAGGATTGCTAACATTGTTGTTTCCGGTCTTGATAGAAGACCCATGGTTGGTACTACTCCTGTGCGGGAGCTTTCTGCTCATATTGACTGTAAGCTTGGTATTTGGCCTGCTTCCATCTATAAATGCAGTTGGAAGAATAACAAGAGGTAGTATCTTATATCCTATAATTGTATACTGTACGTATCGCGTTTTCCTCTACTACGACCAATACATTTTTTACTATATCCCAATTTTAGTGATGGCAGTTTGCGACCCATTGGCAGCACTTGCTGGGAAAAAATGGCCTTACGGTGCATACCAAATATTAAAAGAAACCAAAACTCTGATGGGGGCTTCGGTGTTTTTTGTGAGTGCTTCCATAGTTACCTTTTTGCTCATTCTATCTCTGTCAGAAATATTAGTTATTGATATGCTGATAATTTCAATTAGCACTGCATTGTGTGCTGCAGCAGTTGAGGCAGCTAGTCCCAGAGGCTGGGATAACCTTACCATTCCGGTAGTTTGCATTGCTGTTTTATTACTATTTAAAAATTACACTTCTCTGCTGTGAAATCCACTTTTCAAATTGAGCGAACTTTTCCCGGCGATGACAACTTCCATCAATTCGAGGGGCTGATTCATCAATTATATGATGCTGAAAGCATTAGGCACCAACAACCTGCAAGTACGGCCAGCGAGCATCTGAATACCTGTTTTATTGTAAAACACGAATCAAATGCCAGAGCCAGGGCCGCACTTTACCTAAATCCCAACTTAACATACCTGGATAAAAAGTGCGCATGCATTGGAAGCTATGAGAGCCCCGATGATCCAGAAATCAGCAGCTACCTGATTGAACATATAAAGGCTGAAGCAAAAGAGCTGGGCGCCGAATATCTGATTGGCCCTATGGAGGGTTCTACCTGGAACAGCTATCGCTACAGCGAACACAATGAGCATCCAAACTTTTTTGCTGAACCATTCCATCACATCTATTATAATGAGCATTTTGTTCATAATGGATTTGAAAAAATAGCAAGCTATTCCTCCAATCTCGATAATGGCATGGAATCTTCGGAGATCGATATTGTGCAGTTGGAAAACCATTATATTGAAAAAGGGGTGCACCTCAGAAAGATTGATCTGAACAATTACGAAGAAGAGCTAATAAATATTTGCAATTTTAGTTTAGAGGCGTTTAAACGTAATTTTCTCTTCACTCCTATTGTTCCAGAAAAATTCGCCGAAAAATATCTGCCACTTCAGGCTTTATTAAATCCGGATTTTATATGGATAGCTGAAGATTTATCCGGGGAAATAGCCGGATTGGTTTTCTGTCTTGACAATCTCAATGATACAAAAAGTAAAACTTTGATCGTTAAAACGCTGGCCAGGGCAGCCGACAGCAATTTTAAAGGGCTCGGAAATTTACTGCTCGCTAAAGTTGTCTTACTTGCGAAGCAGCGCGGCTATCGTTCAATAATTCATGCCTTTATGATACAACAAAACACGTCGAATGTTCTCTCCGAAAAATATGCCGGCAAACCGTACAAGAGCTATGCACTCTACGGCACCAACTTATAGATGATGGCTAACATTGTTCAACTGTTCCTCAATTGCACGGAGAAATATCCAGATCAGGTAGCTATTGTATATCGCGATGCTTCTGTCACTTATCAGGATCTAAGGAGAGATGTTGAACAAACGGCCAGCTATTTTCAGTCTAAGGGTATCAAACCCGGTGACAGGGTATTGGTATTCGTTCCAATGTCGATAGACCTGTATAGAACCGTATTGGCGTTGTTTTACATTGGCGCCACCGCTGTATTTCTGGATGAATGGGTAAGTAAAAAGAGAATGGAGCTTTGCTGCAGTATTGCAGATTGCAGTGCATTCGTGGGTGTATTCAAAGCAAGAGTGTTTGCTTATTTTTCAAAGGGATTAAGAAAGATCCCCATTCGCCTGGGAACTGGTATGGGAAACGGGGTGGCTGATGCACCTGTCATCTTTAACCCAAACCCTGATCAGGCTGCCTTAATCACATTTACGACAGGCAGTACGGGAACCCCCAAAGCTGCGAAGCGGACACATAAGTTCCTGGGCTTACAGTTTAATGCACTCTTGAGCGAGATTGATCCTAAGCCGGAAGACATAGATATGTGCGTGCTACCCATCGTATTGTTCTGCAACCTCGGAGCTGGGTCCACTTCAGTAATCGCAGATTTTCAAGCTTCTAAGCCCGATAGATTGAATCCAGAGCGTGTCTACAATCAAATTGTAAGTCACGGTGTTACCAGGATTACCGCCTCGCCATTTTTTGTGAAAAAGCTTTCGGAATTTATATCCAATACCAATAAGCCCACACCAGTACTGGAAAAGATCTTCACCGGTGGTGCCCCGGTATTTCCTCGGGAAGCGGAAATATATGAACGGGCATTCCCCAATACTCATGTCAAGGTAGTTTACGGTTCTACAGAAGCGGAGCCCATAAGTTCTATCAACGTAAAGCAGCTTATCTGTGAGGGTGCTGAGCAATCGGTTAGCGGCCTTAATGTTGGAAAGGTATACTCAGGTTCCAGCGTTAAAATAGTTGGAATTACCGATGAAGTTATCAGCTGTACCAGTGATAAAGAACTATCAAAGCTTGAAAGGCCATTGGGAAGTATAGGCGAAATCATAGTTGCAGGTGAACATGTTTTAAAGGAATACTATAACAATCCGGAGGCGCTGAAAAGAAATAAAATATTTGTGGGTGACGAGGTATGGCACAGAACCGGTGACGCCGGCTATATTGATGATGGCCTATTATTTTTAACTGGACGGTGCAATAGGATGATCAAAGATGGGAATGAATATATAGGCCCATTTCTATATGAGAACCTCTTTCTCTCTGTAGAGGGTGTCGTTATAGGAACGGTTCTGATGGTAAATGACAAAATAACTGCTGTTGTTGAATCAGGAGGTGCCGCTGACCAATCCTACATTAGAGACCACATAATCAATCTTGATGGAAGAATTGAAGAATTAAATTTTATCAGCAAAATTCCAAGAGACCCCCGCCACAACTCTAAGATTGATTATGAAAAATTGATTGAGCTTCTTTAATCCAGGCAATAGGCTTTTAACAAAATGAACTGGTAATTGACACGGCAAGGCCAATTTTTGGTTTGAGCCCCTGCCTACAGTTCGGCTTCACTCACTGGAACCTGGCAGGCAGGTTGGTGCGGCTATTTAAGCGCAGAATTATCCTTAGTTAGATTCCAACAACCTAAACAACTCATCCAGCTTAGGCGAGAGAATAATCTCGATGCGTCGGTTCTTCTTCTTAGCTGCAGCTGTGTCTCCATCATCTACAGGAAAATACTGCCCACGGCCGGCCGCAGTTAACCTTCTTGGATGTACATCGGCGCTCTCTTTCAGTATCCGCACTACAGCTGTTGCACGCATTACACTCAAATCCCAGTTATCCTTTATTGCCCCTGTTGTAGATGGATATTTGTCAGAGTCTGTATGGCCTTCAACCATGATATTTACATCTCTGTTTGCCTCAAGGACCTTGGCAAGTTTCACCAATGCTTTTTTACCTTTTGGGTCGATCTTGGTGCTTCCACTACCGAACAATAACTTCGCTTCCATGGAAACATAAACTTTGCCATTTCGCTCTTCTACCGTTAAACCACTGCTTGCGAAACCCTTTAACGCGTTAGCCACCAGGTCTTTCAAGGCTTTAACAGCTACATCCTTGTCGCTAATTATCTTCTCCAGGTCCTCCACCCTCTTTGCTCTATCAGCAAGTTCAGACTTCATCAGGTCTAAATCAACCTTTCTGGCGTTCAGCACCCGCTCAAGTGCCCTCAATTCATCCTCCTTCTTTTGCAGATCTTCCTCTGTCATTTGAAGCTTGGTCATCAATTGATTGGTTTGAGATACATTGCCGGCAAGAAGCTCATTTTTTTTTGACAACAGCAGCTCATACAGCTCATTAATCTGATCGTAGTTTTTTGTCATTTTGGACAGCGAAGTACCCAATATGCTCGTATCCCGCTTGAGCCCCTTCATTTCCTTCTTAAAATCTTCCAGCTCCACCTCCATCTCATTTTTTGAGGTGGAAAGCCTCTCATTCTCAGATTTAAGAGTAGTATTATCCACCTCGCAACGCTCATTTTTACTTTTGAGATCTTCCACCACGCGCGGTGACACGCAGGAATGAGCAGTGCACACCAGAACTGCTAACAAAGGAATTTGCTTGATTATATTCACTTACTTTTTTTTAGAAAATTATTCGTTTAGCGGTTAATCAATTAATTGATTCATCACCTTCCTTGTTCACATTCGTTTAGCGGTTAATAAAAAAGCACAATAACAACTTTAATTAAACATAAGCATGTTAATAAACAGTCCTGATGGAGAAACTATTTGTCTCATTTTTCGTTTTATTTATAAAACCTTCTATTTTATCTGATGGGAACACTAAATGAAAATTGGCTTACGGAGAAGCTTGTAGATAAAGAATACAAGAAGTATGTGCTGCTTGCCTATTTACAGGATATCGGGAAGCAGTTTGATAAGACAAGGCTGTATCCTCACTTTGAAGAGTTAAAATCGCACTGCGATAACTTGCTCAATCTTCAGGCGCATACAAATCATATGCGCAGGCAGTTTCCTTCTGATATGGTAAGCATATCTATAGATAAGAATGAAATTAATTACGAAAAAACTGTAATAGAATCTTCTGTTATGCAGGAGATTAGAGAGATCATTCAATTCGCTATTCCCTCCATGCAAGCTAAAATAGCAGATGGCCACCAAATCCTGGAATTCATCGAAGCGCACATCAATATTGAACCTGTAGGAATCACCCCTCTAAACACCGATGAGGGCTACCTGATGCTTTGCAACCCATTCAGGAAGTTAAATTTTGTGTTCCAATACAAGATTACGCTCTATAAAAAACCAGAGGAAGCCAGCAAGTACATTCACACAAAATTTATTCAATCTTATAACATGACCGTTAGTAATACTGCGGAATCTATTAAGAGAGATGTAATTAGAAATTTGAAGAGGTTGCCAAATCCGGCTACTTACTTCATAGAAACGGATTTGTCGATCCCGCTTCTTGAATCGTATTTACCCATTGCTAAAATGATGCTGGTAAAATATGTTTCCGACGCAAACGCTGACATGATCAATTAATTGATTCATCACCTTCCTTGTTCACAATCGTTTAGGTACCGAGGCTACAGCTTCCTGGAAATCCAAGCAGCAGGAAAGACGATGCTTCTTCTGCTGAGATCATCCCGGGCCTCCTGCTCAGTTCTGAAACCATATATAACCTCGTAGGAATTTTGAGGTGTTCTAACGATAAGCGCATTCTCTTTTGAATCCAGGTTGTCGAAAAACTGCTGGGCAATGGCGCGCGTACCGTATGATCCCAATACAATATAATATTGTGTTTCTTCCCATGTTATGGAAGACCCGGAGAGTTCAGGCGTAGTTTCGCTGCCAACTAACCCTGGCCTGCTTGGTTCTGACGCTCCTGATAGCTCACTGCCCATCTGAAATTGCCAGATTTAAAGCCCGAAGCTCCGGAAATCGGCTGGAAACTTTTTCCAGCTCCCGATAAGATTTAGGAAAAGGTTCGAAGGAGAATACCTTTGAATCTGGAAACCACTGCTTATAGATTTCACTTATTTGCCCATACCTGGCACCAACATCAAAAATAACAGGTTGCGGCGTGTTGATTAATTCGCGTTGCACCTCAAATGCCGGATCATGTGATTGATCATGTGCAAAATTCAATTTTCGGTATATCTCGGATCCAATTACGCTGGCGCTGGTCTTGAATATTAGGTTTTTTAGAAATGACATCGGCGCTATCGGAATTTAATTTTTCGGGCGGCAAAGAAGCACATCTTCAACAGGATGAAGCCGTGCTTAAACCTCGATATATTGGTCTCGCCATAGGTTCGCTCCTGATATCGGATTGGCAGCTCCACAATTTTTAGGTTTAGCTTGTGTGCACCGAATATTAAATCAAAGTCACCAAATGGATCAAACTCACCGAAAAATGTCCTGTTTACTTTTATTCTGTCATAGTCTTTTCTAAAGAGCACTTTGGTTCCACACAAGGTATCTTTAAATGGCTGATCCAACAGCCATGTAAACAAAGCGCTAAAAAACTTATTACCCAAAATATTCAGGAATCGCATAGCCTGTTTCTCCATGGTGTACACAAGCCTTGAACCATTTATGAATTCGCCTTTCCCCGAGGCTATAGCATTGTAGAACTTGGGCAAATCTTCGGGGCGGACCGTTAGGTCTGCATCCAGGATCATGAGAATGTCACCCGTTGCCATTTGATAACCCTTGCGAACGGCATCCCCTTTACCCTTTCCGTCCTGCCTATCAATTTTAATGTTATGCGTATCAGCGTATTTGGTTGCTATCTCCTGAATTTTATCCCAGGTATCGTCTGTAGAATTTCCTTCTATAAAAATTATCTCAACCGACTTTCCAAATTTGGGGATTCTCAATATGGCGTCTTCAATGTTTCCGCTTTCATTACGTGCAGGAATTACTATTGAAACTGAGTACCTATCTTCAACTTCTGTAGCATCTAACGAGGACCTGGGGGAGGCAAAAGTGAAGGTGTTGATACAGAAATAATTCAGCAGCGGTATTTTTGCTAAGTACTTATTAAATATCCAGGAAAGGCCAGGAATATTTATGGGTATTAACATTTGCCTGGTAGTGCGATACACATCGAAACCTGCCAGTTGCAGTAAGTTATTTATATCCACTTGAGACAGCCAGTTTTGTGGCGGCGTTTTCTGCTTCACACCAACCCATTCCGCGAATTTTAAGATTGGCTCCCACAAGTAATTGTAATAGGTTATAATAATCTTTGTGTTGGGATGGCAAACTTTATTCAATTCATAAAGGCCTTGTTCTATATCATCCAAATACCCAATGAGGTTAGAGAGAATGATTACATCAAATTTCTCTTCGAGTTCCAGTAATTCACAACTCATCTCATGAAATTCAACCTCGGAATATTTTTCTCTGGCTTGCCTTATCATCTCTTTTGAAAAATCTATTCCCACCTTTCTTCCGCCGCCTATCCTCTGCAGTAAATCGCCGGTGCCGCAGCCTACCTCCAGCACGCTGCTCTCCTCGTAAATGAAATATTTGCAGTACTCGATAATGGCGTTCCAGTAGTATGACTTCGCCCTCCTGTTAGTCTTGCCTGTGAATGCCTGATCCTCGAAATACTTCTTACTGCTCCTCATCTCTTTTGCTCTCTGTTTTTACAATCTCAATAGTGTGAAACATTGCTAATATCGGATGTAGAGGAGTTAGTATAGCTTCGATTAACGTTGCTATTCCAAATGCCCAACCCGGTAATAAAGATCGAAAAGAAAACCCTCCGCTAAGAATGTATAAGAAGGGTGTGTGATAGGAAATTTTGTTAATCTTAAGCGCTGGATAATTACTGTGAAAAATATCACGGTCGCGCTGAAAGACCATCCAAGGCAGTGCGATATTGGCTCCAGACAGTGGCCCGGTTGAGGGAAAAGACCAGGCTGAAGTTTCGGCATCATAAGGTTCATGATGCCAACCCCTGTAAATTATTCTGCCAAACCAGGTACTTGCGGGTTCCACCATTTTAATCTTTCCTCCTGGTTTAAGAACTCGCTGCGCCTCACTTAAAAATCTGCCTACTTCCGGAATGTGATGAAAGACGTCCACCATTATAATTGCGGAAAGCTCACAATCAGCAAATGGCAATTCTTCAGCAGCAACCACCATATCGCATTGATCGAGGGGCATGATGTCTGAAGTAATAATATTGGCATATTGCTCCTTAATAAACCCTGCGCCTGAACCAATTTCTAAAATCTTTTCATCGCCCGTAATCGATAAACCCTCCGTTACGCGTTTATACCAATCCCGGTATAGCCTTTTTAAAAACGGTTTATTGGCAATAACTTCCCTGCGTGCATTGGTAGTCGTAGGAGCATCCAGCTCACCCGCTCTATCATCTAACCTAATCTTATTTAACAATGAGTTTATCATCGCTTTTAAACAGATTCTGGTTTTTTAGCGTAAATAATTACGGAGCCCGCTATCTCTTTTAGTATAGGGATTTTCTCAACAACAGCGCCCATTCCCCTCACAAAGCCAATCATGAATTCCGGAGTGTAGGGGTGTAAAAAATCGTACGGAAATACGATACAATTCACAAAACCAATGCTTTTCAACCTTTTTCTCATCCGCCATCTGTTTATGGCCACCTCATCAGGTGTTACACCTAGCCAATCCTTAACAAACCCCACATTGCGTTCAATAAATATTTGAGGATTAAAAATGTTTGGCTCTGCAAATACCATCCGGCCTCCTGGTTTCAGCAACCTGTACATTTCACCGATTGCACTATCGACATCCAGGTGGTGTACCACAGAGCTACCATATATGCCGTCAAAGCTCTCAGCGGGCATTTCAGTTCTCATTGCATCAGCAACCCTAAATTCTACAGCAGGCAGCTTGCTTCTGGCCTGATCCAATAGTTCTTCAGATATGTCAATTGCCATGATGGAGGCCTTGGTCTTATTAAAAACTTTCTCGGTAAACACTCCCGTACCGCATCCAATTTCAAGTAATTTGTCGTCACTTGTAAATTTCCCATAGCTCACCAGGTAATCGGCTCTTCGCGTAGCCCTCAGCTTTCCTGCAACGCTATTCCATCCCCAAACATCTTCTGCTTTCAAGCTGATCGCCTTGCCAAATTCTATCTCCCTCGAAATACGGCTCATATTAATCTAGATACTACCACTAATGTAATCATAATTGAAATCAGGAATTTCACCAGTAATCCAACTGCAATCTATGAAAAAATTGTAACCATAGAATCCATATATTTGTGACTGTACTTAATAACGATAAAAATACAGATGTTAAAAGTGTTTTCAGGAATAAAATGGGCGATAATTGTTACCATACTATTGTTAAAAACAACAGTATTGGCGCAGGACTTCGAGGTTGCCCCAATTACATTAAATTTTGCGGTAGAGCCAGGGGATATGGAATCCCAAATCATAACGGTTAGGAACCACGGCAATAAACCTCAATCTTTTGTATTATCATTGGGAGACATGCAAAAGAACAGGGACGGTAAATCGGTTAAGGTTGCTCCCGGATCCACTAAGAGGTCATGTGCCAATTGGATCACGTTAAACCCTTCGTATTTCGAATTAGCACCCAACGAGGCAAAGGAGATTGAAGTGCTTATGCAGGTGCCCCCTAGTGGTGAATCATCCAGATGGGGTGTGATTTATGTAAAGACGGCGAGAGAACAGTCCGCCCTGGAAGTAGACAAAATAGTGGCTGCAGGTATAACGGTGAGCCCGAGAATCGTTGTCAATGTTTACCAGTCGCCTGGCTCAAATGCAAAGTACTTTGCAAAAATTTCGAAACTGGTAGAAATTTCTAAACCTCAGGATTCATTGAGAGTATTTAATGTTGAGATAGAAAACACTGGTGACAATCGCATAGATTGTAAATTATATCTTGTTGCGTCGAATCTGGAAACCGCATCTGAGAGCAAGACCAACCCCGTTCGAATTACTATGCTTCCTGAAGAAATCAGAACCGTAGAATTGAAATTGCCCGCCGATTTACTTCCTGGCCCCTATTCGGTCGCAGCCATCCTGGATTATGGCCATAGAACTAATTTGGAAGCGGTGCAAATGTAGATCGATATTAAGTAAGAAGCTATTCGATCAATATGATTAAAATAATACAGCTCGTTGTGTTGCTGCTCACAGTTAGCACCTACGATTCTGTCTCTCAATTGGTTGAAGTTAAGACATGGTATGATGCTGGGGAAACCGTTGTTAAAGAAATCTTTTTTTACCCGAAACAATATTAAAACCAGATTGTACAAGATATATCATGAGAATGGAGAAATGTGGCAAACAGGGAGCTTTGTAGATGAAAAGTTGGATAGTACATGGCTCATATATCATCAAGAAGGATTTCTCGAGAAGAAGATAAACTATCAAAAGGGCTTATATGGATGACAAAGAACACGGACCCTGGAAACATTATTACCAAAGCGGTGAAGTAAAAGTTGAGGCCAACTATATAAATGGGCTGTTAGATGGATTACAAAAAGCGTATGACCAACAGGGAAATCTTATTCAGACACAGACTTATGACATGGGAATAATCAAAGCCTCATCAAACTGAGGGCTGATTGTCATCGCCATATTCGATTTAAAACTGTTTGTTGTTTTTAGTGCATTGACGATTCTCTGAATTTTTTTACATGATTTACAATCCTAAAATAAGGATTATACTCTCACTTTTGATTGTATTGGTTGCAAGCAGTGCGTATGCACAGCAAACCGTAGTGAAAGGTAAGGTTATAGATGCTGAGTCGAATGACGGAGTGCCATTTGTGAATGTCTCCTTTCAAGGAACTTCAGCCGGTGGGGCAACAAATTTTGAAGGTTACTTTGAAATTTCAATCTCTCAGCCTGTCGATTCAATTGAGGTTTCCTGCCTTGGCTATCTGCCGCGAGCAAAAGCTGTTAAAGAAGGAGAAACGCAGTACATTAATTTTCAGCTAATTCCTTCTATACACAATCTGGAAGAAATTGTAATCGTCCCGGGTGAAAATCCGGCCTTTAAAATTCTGCGTAAGATTCAGCAATACAGGGATCTAAACAACATGAAAAGTCTGTCAGCTTATCAGGTAGAAAATTACAACAGAGTTCAGGTCAGTATTGACAATATGTCTGATAAATTTAGGAAACGAAAAATGTTCAAATCCATCTCGAACATGTTTGACAGCTTGCAGGTGATTGCCGGTGAGGATGGGCAAGCGGTGCTGCCCATTTTTGTTTCTGAGACTGTTTCGAACTATTACTTCCGGAAAAACCCTGAGGCTAAATTGGAAGAGATAATGGCTACGAAAGTTACTGGAGTCGGCGTGGAAAACTACCAATGGCTCAGTCAATTCGTAGGTAGCTCGTTTCAAGTTTTCAACTTCTATGACAATTGGGTTTCAATACTTGGAAAGAACTTCATTTCCCCGATTTCGGGGGCGGGAAAAATTCATTATAGATATTATTTAGTGGACAGCGTTATGATTGACGATCACTTCTGTTACGAAATGGTTGTTGCCCCAAAACGAGAGCAAGATCTGGCATTTTGGGGAACTATATGGGTAGAGGATTCCACCTACGCCATCCTGCAGCTCGATCTGGAAATTAAAAAACAATCCAATCTCAACTGGATTGAAAAAATTAAGATCCAGCAAGAATTTGAGCGAACGACTGCAGGACCGTGGCTTGCAGTTAAAACGCGTGCATTAATCGATATGGTGGAGGTAGCAAAGCAACCCGGCTTTATTTCAAAATTTTATCTGTCTTCAAAAAACATAGTAGTTAACCAACCAAAGGATATTAAATTTTATCAAAGCGGCATTTCGGTAGATCCAGAAGCTTATTTAAAAGATGAGGAGTTCTGGGAAGAAAATCGACACGACACTTTAACATCTACAGAAAAGGAGGTATATCATATGATTGATTCTGTAAAAAATCTACCTACCGTGAGAACACTTGTAGATGTAATTGAATTTATCGTTTACGGGTATCAGCCTGTTGGTAAGTTCGACCTGGGACCCTATATTTTTCTATATAACAACAACAGTATTGAAGGCCACCGATTCAGGTTAGGGTTTATTACCAACCAGAAATTCAGCACCAATTTGATCTTGCGAGGATATCTCGCCTATGGAACAAAAGACCGCCGCGGGAAATACAATGCGCAGCTTGAATATATCTTTTCGCGAAAACCCTGGACAAAAATAGGGTTGCAGTACAGAGATGATATCGATCAGATCTCCGTAACTGATAACTTTTTTGCCAAGAACAACTTATTTCAATTTACCGCTGGATTTACTTCTTCGGACAGGCTCAACAACTCGTTAGAATACAGGATTTGGGGTGAGCGAATGCTCTTCAATGGCTTCAACCAAATAGTAATGTTTCACAATAAGACTTTTAAGCCATTGGGCGAGAATTTCAAATTTGGATATTATCCTGATCTAACTGATAAAACCAGAGTGGATTCTAAATTCAGCACCAGCGAGATTACCCTTGAGTCCAGATACTCAGCACGGGAAAGGTATGTTTATACACACCTTTACAGAATTTCAATTAGCTCCCATTCCAGGCCTCCACCCGTATTTACCTTGAGATATCAGCTGGGTATTAAAGGCCTCTTCGGCAGCGATTTTCAATATAATAAATTGATGTTTAATGTGAAACAAACATTAAAATTCGGAGTATTGGGTAAATCTAATTATTCTATTACCACAGGGAAAATCTTTGAAACCTTGCCCTGGCCGCTACTTAAGGTGCACAAAGGCAACGAGACTATCGTAAGTGACCCTGATGCCTTCTATCTAATGAACTTTTTTGAATTCGTGAGTGATGAATGGATCTCACTGTTTTTTGAACATCACTTCGATGGTTTGTTCATGAACAGAATTCCACTTATGAAAAAGCTTAGATTGAGAACATTGATTATGACCAATATGGTATATGGAAGGCTGAAGGCAGAAAATAACGTTCAAATTGACGACCAAGGAAATGATGTGACCATAGTAGACGACAATGGGGTTGTGATATCAGAATCGTTCAGCACCCTTGCTTCTGCACCTTATATAGAAGTTGGAGCAGGAATAGAGAATATTTTAAATCTGATAAGACTGGACGCGGTCTTTAGGTTGAATTATAATGATCAAAAGTACCTGGATGTTTACCCCCGGCAGGTTCATAATTTCGGCCTCAAGATTTCATTCCAATTTAGGTTCTAATCTATTTTAATATCTATCTTTGCACTTCGGCTAATAATTCTGATACAAAACCACTATGAGCGATCAGATAAAACACGAGTGTGGAATAGCTCTTATTCGCCTGCTCAAGCCACTGAATTTTTACCAAAAAAAATACGGCACCCCATTTTACGGCCTCAACAAGCTCTATTTGCTGATGGAAAAGCAGCACAACAGAGGCCAGGATGGTGCAGGTGTGGCAAACATCAAACTGGATGTTGATCCCGGGAGTCGATATATAAGCAGGTATAGATCCATAGCAAATAATCCTATTCAAGACATTTTTGGTAAAATAAATGCCAAGTTCGATGCAGTTTCCAAAGATAATCCTGAGCTATTAAAAGACACTGAATGGCTTAAAAAAAATGTTGCATTTACCGGAGAGCTGCTTCTCGGACATCTGCGCTACGGCACATTTGGCAAGAACAGCATTGCGTACTGCCATCCATTTTTAAGGCAGAACAACTGGATGTCGAGAAACCTCGTATTAGCGGGCAACTTCAACCTTACCAATGTCGATGAGCTCTTTGATCAATTGGTGGATCTGGGTCAACACCCCAAACATAAATCTGATACTGTTACCATGCTCGAAAAGATCGGTCACTTTTTGGATGAAGAGAACGATCACATGCACAAAACCTATAAACGTCAGGAAAAGACCAATCAGCAAATATCCGCGCTGATAGCTGAAAACATTGACATCCCTAAAATTCTAAAAGAGTCATGCAAAAAGTGGGATGGTGGCTATGTTATATCCGGACTGTTAGGGCATGGAGACGCATTTGTTATTAGGGATCCTGCAGGAATCAGACCTGCTTATTACTATCACGATGATGAAATTGCAGTAGTTACCTCGGAACGGCCCGCCATACAAACAGCTTTTAAAGTTTCGTATGACGACATTAAGGAAGTACCTCCTGGGCATGCATTGATAATTAAAAAGGATGGCAGCATTAGCGAAGAGCCGGTGAAAGATCAGCTGGAACGAAAATCATGTTCTTTTGAGCGAATTTATTTCTCTAGAGGTACGGACATAGATATTTATGAAGAGAGAAAGAACCTCGGACGATCAATCTGCGAGCCGGTGCTCAAAGAAATTGATCATGATGTAAAAAATACAGTCTTCTCGTTCATCCCAAATACCGCAGAAATTTCCTTCTATGGTATGATCAAAGGCATCGATTCTTATCTGGACAAAGTCAAGAACAGAAAAATATTAGAATTGGGTACAGCCATAAACGCTGAGAAGCTGGAAGAAATATTGTCTATGAGACCGAGGGTAGAAAAGGTGGCTATAAAAGATGCCAAGCTTAGAACTTTTATTACCGAAGACACCCAGCGAGATGAATTGGTCGCTCATATTTATGATATTACTTACGGCACCATCAAACCCAATCAGGATAACCTGGTAGTTATTGACGACTCCATTGTTAGAGGTACTACGCTCAAGCAAAGCATTTTGAGAATACTGGACAGATTGGACCCAAAGAAAATAGTGATCGTTTCATCCGCTCCCCAGATAAGATACCCTGATTGCTATGGAATTGATATGGCGAAACTGGGAGACTTTATTGCTTTCAGGGCAGCCATAGAATTATTGAAAG
>DTRI01000180.1:17785-31684 GCA_012966015.1 Flavobacteriales bacterium
ATGATAAATCCAAACTGCAATCACGGCTGCCAAAAGAAGAGATTATCAATCACGTAAAGGATATTTACCGTCCATTTACCCCAGAGCTAATCTCGGCCAAAATAACGGAGTTGTTGAAGCCAAAAGACATGAAAGCTGAAGTACAGATAATTTATCAGACACTCGAAGGTCTTCACCAGGCTTGCCCGAACCACCTCGGAGATTGGTATTTTTCGGGCGACTACCCAACACCCGGAGGAAACAGGGTTGTAAATCAAGCATTTATCAACTTTATGGAAGGGAAAAATGTACGTGCTTACTAAACAACTATTTACTCCAGAAATGAATAGATCTACACCCTTTGTTCTGTTGCTACTCGCATTGGTGGTTGGTATTACCGCCGCTGCTCAAGATGCAAAAGAGATTATTGTAACGTCTAACAACAAGCTAAGGGGTAACACTTCTTACTCCGAAATGTCTTTGAAAATAGTAAGGCCTTCGTGGACGCGGGAAATGAAAATGAAAAATTGGGCCAAAGGAGATTCCTACGCAATGGTAGTAATCACGTACCCAGCTAAAGAGAAAGGCATCGTTTTTCTAAAGAGAGACAAGGAAATTTGGAATTGGATACCTTCTATTGAGCGAAATATTAAGCTTCCCCCCTCGATGATGATGCAATCATGGATGGGCACAGATTTTACCAATGATGATCTGGTTAAAGAGTCATCAGTAATAGATGATTATACCCATAAGCTTTTGGTTGATTCGACCATCGAAGGACGAATTTGTTGGAAAATTGAATTGATCCCACTTCCAGACGCGGCCGTTGTATGGGGTAAACTGCTAATTTGGATAGATCAGAAGGACTACATGCAATTACGAACAGAGTTCTATGATGAGGATGGTTACCTGGTTAATATTATGAGAGGAACCAATGTCAAAATGCTTGGGGGAAAGCTATTGCCCTCAAGAATGGAAATGATTCCCGTTGAGGAAGAAGGAAAGATGACCATCATGGAATACCACTCCATTGAATTTGATACGCCTATTGAAGATAACTTCTTCACCACGCAAAAAATGAAGCGGATAAGATAACAATGGTGAAACGATAGTAATACAATTGAGAAAATATGAAAACGATAGTTCGAATATGGCTGTACAACTGTCTCACAACTGTCTCACAACTGTCTCACAATTGTAATACGTGAGCGAAGCAAATCAGCATGTATTTTAAGCTAGCGTGGCGAAATATTTGGAGGAACAAGAGAAGAAGCCTCATCACCATTGCCTCCATACTATTCGCAGTCTTCTTTGCGGTGATGATGCGATCCATACAGCTTGGCCTTTATTCCCAGATGATAGACAATGTGGTAGGTTTCTATACCGGCTATGTTCAGATCCACTCCCTGGGCTATTGGGACGAAAAAACACTGGACAATTCCTTTGAATATGATGAAGGGCTGATAGATGATATTTCCAAAATTGATAGAATTACTGGCGTAATACCCCGGCTTGAGGGCTTTGCGCTTTCATCCTTTGGTGAATCTACCAAGGGCGCAATGGTAGTTGGTGTAGATCCGGAAAAGGAGAAAGTGATGATCAACTTCCACGAAAAAATCGTCGATGGTGCTGTCTTCGAGCCCACGGATAGAAGTGTATTGATGGGCCAGGGATTGGCAGATTACTATGGCCTTAAAGCGTTTGACACACTCGTTTTACTTGGACAAGGATACCATGGGGTAAGTGCGGCAGGTAAGTATCCAGTCTCAGGGATTGTTAAGTTTAGCTCGCCCATGCTCAATGACAATCTCATCTTTCTTCCCTTGAAAGAGGCTCAATGGTTTTATGGCACGGATAACAGAATTACATCTATTGTTATCTCGACAGATGACGGAAATAGAGCTTCAACATTAAAGGCATCGTTAGCCGAAAAAATTGACGATAACATTTACGAACTGATGAGCTGGGAGGAGATGATGCCAGAGCTGGTTCAAATAATCCAGGCGGATAGTGGAGGAGGGCTAATCATGCTTTTCATCCTCTATATGGTAATTACCTTCGGAATTTTCGGCACCGTTTTGATGATGACAGCCGAGAGAACCTATGAGTTTGGCATACTGCTTTCAATAGGAATGCGAAGATGGAAAATCAGCATTGTGTTGCTAATCGAAACGCTTATGATGGCAACTATAGGCGTAATATGTGGAGGAATATTGGCGATGCCATTGGTGTTTTACTTTCACAACAACCCAATAGAATTGACCGGTGGAGCCGCGGAAGCATTGTTAGAATTTGGTTTTGAAGCGGTAATTCCGCCATCTACCGATCCTTCGATAATTATCACGCATGCTCTTATTATACTCGTGATTACCACACTAATCACTATTTATCCATTTTTTATAATCAGCAGGTTACAGGCTGCTTCTGCCATGCGACACTGAAGTAAAAGCTATCAAATGATCTTAAAAATTTCATGGAGAAATGTTTGGCGCAACAAGTTGCGAAGTGGCGTAGTCATGACCTCTATTGCTTTGGGTATCTGGGCTGGTCTTGCTGTGATGGGATTATCAGTTGGGTTAAACGATCAGCGAATTGATAGCTCTATCAAGAATACACTTTCCCATATTCAGATACATCATCCTGAATTTTTGTCAGATAACAATGTCGCCTTTTACATAGAAAATTCAAAAGACATCTCTGAGTTCATTGCGCAATCCAATACAGTAGCTGGATTTACTAACAGGATGAAGATCAACGGAATGGTGGCTTCTTCTGCTGGAGGATACGGAGTGAACATCAGCGGTATACAACCGGAGTCTGAAAAAACAGTTACAGAACTTTACACCAAGATAATTGATGGCAAGTACTTCCAGGACATCAAACGAAACCCAGTGGTTATCAGCCAGCGATTGGCCAAAAAGCTGAAAGTTAAAATCAGATCTAAGATTGTGCTGACCTTTCAAAATGATAACGGAGACATTGTTGCGGGCGCATTCCGAATTGCAGGAATATATAAAACCGTTTCGTCCAGATATGATGATGTGAATGTATTCGTCGATATTGAAGACGTACAGAAGCTGTTGGGTGGATTGGGCAAAATACATGAAATAGCAATTTTACTCACGAATATGGATGCTGTAAATCCATTTAAGGAAGAATTAAGAGGCAATTATCCTGATTTGACGATTAGATCGTGGGATGAGATCTCACCTGAGCTGGGTTATGCCAACGAGCTGATGGGTACCGCCATCCTGATTTTTATTGGAATTATTATGCTGGCCCTTGCTTTTGGTATCATCAACACCATGCTCATGGCCGTCCTCGAAAGGAAAAGAGAGCTGGGAATGCTCATGTCTGTTGGTATGAACAGGTTAAAAGTATTTACCATGATTGTAGTGGAAACAATCTTTTTGGCCCTCATGGGCGGTCCGCTGGGCCTGGCATTTGGTTATTTCACCATTCAATATTTTGGAACCAATGGCATCGATCTCTCCATCGTCGGTGAAGGTATGGAGAGCTTTGGAGTTGGCATGATCGTTTACACAAGCATGGAAGCAGCCAAATATGCTGAGGTGGGTATTATGGTTATAATAACGGCTATATTATCATCCATTTATCCTGCCTATAAAGCACTTAAACTCAACCCTGCGGAAGCAGTTAGAGCGATATAAATAGAAATAAATAACTGATATGTCAATAATTAAAACACAAGACTTAACAAAAATATATGTGGACCACACCGTGGAAGTTCATGCGTTAAATGGAGTTACGCTGGACGTTGCAGAGAGGGAATTCACAGCGGTTGTGGGCCCATCCGGATCAGGTAAAACAACGTTTTTGAATATCGTCGGTGGATTGGATAACCCATCCAGTGGAACCGTTAGCATTGGCGACACAGACATCACCGACTTGAAAGACAATGAGCTCATCGACTTCAGATTGAACAACATTGGATTCGTTTTTCAGGCCTATAACCTTATTCCTGTGCTAACAGCTAAAGAGAATGTGGAGTTTATTATGCTTATGCAGAAGAAAAGTAAGAAAGAAAGAGATTCTCGTGTTGAAGAACTGCTTGTGGCAGTTGGACTCGGTGATCAGATGAATAAGAAGCCCAGAGAAATGTCTGGTGGTCAGCAGCAACGTGTCGCCGTAGCGAGAGCGCTGGCATCTAAGCCCAAATTTGTACTGGCCGACGAGCCCACGGCGAACCTCGATTCAAAAACTGCTATTAATTTGCTGGAAATTATGGCCAACCTGAACAAAGAAGAGGGCATCACCTTTATCTTTTCGACACACGACCAGAAAGTCATTGACCGGGCCAGGCGAATAGTGACACTTGAAGATGGTAAAATCGTATCTGACGTGGAACAGAATGTATAGGAGCTACTGTATTTTTGTTTTTTGTTTTATCGTTCTACCCTTTAAGCTGTTCCCTCAAGACTCGACCATTGCTGTTAACGAAGCACCCCCAATCAACACGATTAAAGAAGACACTCCAAAGGAGAAAAAAAAGATCTCTGATGTACTCCAGGTACGAGGATATCTCAAGGACATGCAAACAGTATTTATCACTGAGAAGGGCAATACACTATCGCATAATTTCTATCACCTTCGGCTCAATGCCAAGGCATACATTTCTAAATCCATAACAGCCGCGGTAGAGTCGCGCACCCGCATGTTTTACGGTGAGCTGGTGCGGGCAACTCCAGGGTTTGCACAGGCTATTGGGGCAGATGACGGTTATGTGGACCTGACTGAGCTCTTTGTGGATAATGAGGCATTCGCCTTTGCTACAACCATCGATAGGCTGTGGCTTAACTGGTCGGGAAAGAAGTTTGATATAAGGTTGGGAAGACAGCGCATCAACTGGGGCTTAAACCTGGTTTGGAACCCCAATGACCTATTCAATGCCTATAACTTTCTGGATTTCGATTACGAGGAAAGGCCCGGTGCTGATGCGGTGAGACTACAGTATTACGTCGGTGATATGAGCAGTGTGGAGCTGGCCGCTAAATTCAGTAAAAACCCCGATTCAACAGTTGTCGCTGGCATGTACAAATTCAATAAATGGGAATACGACTTTCAGGTGCTGGGCGGTGTTTACTACGAAGATCTTACCCTTGGCCTGGGCTGGGCTGGCAATCTTAAAACTGCAGGATTTAAAGGGGAAGCTAATTATTTCCATCCCCGTGACTATTTCGCGGATACAGCTGGAATTCTGAATGCTTCCGTCAGCATGGACTACACTTTTAAAAAACCCATTTATCTGAATGGCTCCATATTATACAACAGTGCTGGAATTACTGACCTGAGCGACTTGGGCGCCGTGCAATCGCAGACATTCTTCACTAATATATCCGCCAAAAACCTGATGCCCACACAGTTTTCCTTCTTCGGCCAGGTGAATAGCACCGTATCTACCCTGCTAAAAGTTGACCTGGGAGCCATCTACGGGGCCGGGTTAAATCTTCTGGTGGCGATTCCTTCCGTCACTTACTCCCTCAAACAGAACTGGGAGCTGGTATTAATTGGGCAGCTGTTCTTTATAGAATACGCCGGCAAGTTCGGCAATGCAGGAAATTACGTGTTTCTGAGGTTGAAGTGGAGCTATTAACGTTTACTATAAATCTTCCCCGCTACCCTTTCAGAAATCGCGCGTGGTGAGAGCTTCAATGCTCCTGCCGCGACTTTGTTGATCAATCCGGGAATGATTTCTGTCTTGCCTTTGAGCATACCCCGAATGGCTATCTCTGCAACAGATTCGGCGCTCATACCGAAGGTGTCAGCAGCCTTTCCCAAGTCATTCATACCGGCAGTCTCTAAAAATTCTGATTCTGTTGAACCCGGACAAACACATGAAACTACAATGCCTTTTCTTCCTAACTCTAAGTTGAGTGATCTTGAAAATGAAAGTAAAAATGACTTTGTTGCTGCGTAAATGCTGAATGATGGTATGGCCAGAAATGCAGCAACACTAGCAACATTGAGAATGTATGCTTTCTTGCTCTTCCTAAGATTCGGAATAAATTGATGGGTTAAAGAAACAACCGCCGACATATTCAGGTTCATGGAAGCCAGCTGACGTTCCAATGGTAATTTATCAAAGGAGCCCCACAACCCAAATCCCGCATTGTTGACCAATATATTTAACTGATAATTGTTTTCGGTGCACCAATCAACTAGCTTTTTTGCTGCGCCCGGCTCTATTAGATCAACTGCAAAGTGCTCCACTTTTACCGCATACTTCCTCGCAATTTCTGCTGATATTTTGGCCAGAAGATCTTCCGATCTCGCTGCTAGAATTAGGTTATTCCCTCTGGATGCAAGCTCATACGCGATTGCCTTGCCTATCCCCTTACTCGCTCCAGTTATCAGTGCATATTCCATATTTAATCTATTATGAGTGCGGTTTAATAGAATCTCGGTGTAACCTTCGTGTCCTTATGGCGATTTTTCTTGGCTCCTAGGCATGCTAAGGCGCAGCGCCTGCCTGAAGCTCTGGTAAAAGTGTGCACTGGCGGGAAATTCTAAGAATTAAGTTATCTATTTAGTTAAGTTAATAAGATAAGTTACAAATTGAATTCCAGGCTTTTCTAAAAGACTTATCCCAATCCCACCACAATCTACCAAAAAAATTTGCCCGTTTTATTTTAGTTGCATTTGCAACTATCTATAAAATATACTATCTTTATCGCAACTAAAGTAATGAAATGGATATAGATTTCCTACATATACCTCTTGGGAGAAGTCTTGGCCACATAGCCAAGAGGTACGTGGGCATATTATACAAGAGGCTGAGCCATCTTAAAGCGGGACCTTATTTTATCGTTTTACTGATCATCGACAAGGGTGAAGGAATGTTAACCCAACAGGAAATAGCCGACAGTTGCGGGCTCGATAAAACCAATGTGCTGCGCATAATTGATAGTCTTTCAGCGAACAAGATTGTTAAAAGGGTAAAAAAACCAGACGACAGAAGAGCCTACCTAATCCAGCTCACCGCTAAAGGAAGGAAGACAATGCCAGAGATAAACAAAATTGTCAAAGAGCTGAATGAGCTGGCTTTTGGCGGGTTATCCGAAAGGCAGATCAACGGTTTTTTCAAAACCCTGGATACTATCAATAACAACATTTCAGATTTGCCTTCAGAATCATTGGTTATGTCCCTAAAAGGAAAGGAAAAGAAGAAGTAATGACTTTATTAAAGTGTATTGTATTTGTTGTTGTGCCCGCTTTTTTAAGCCTTCACTCAAATCAGGCCTTGTCGCAAACTGCAAGTGCATACACCCTAAAACAAGCGCAGGATTACGCGATCAAGAACAGCTATCAGGTTAAAACTTCGATTCTCGATAAAGAAATAGCCAGGCACACAGTAAGGGCCTATAAGTCAATCGGCCTTCCTTTTGTTGCGGCCACTGGTAACTTCCAGAATTTCATAGACCGTCCCACATCGATAATTCCCGCAGGTGTCTTTGGCCCAGGCACAAGCGATGAGTTTACCGAAGTGCAATTCGGAACCAAATACAATAGCTCAGTTGGGCTTTCTGCAAATCAAATGATCCTGGATGTTTCTTACTTCAATGGACTAAAAGCAGCAAAGGCATACGCGAACCTCTCTTTGCAAGCCGTAACCAAAACCGAGCTGGAAATAAAGATAATCATTGCTCAATCGTACTTCTCAGCTCAGGCCGCCGCGGAGAGCATTGCAATTTTTGAAGCCAATAAAAAGAACATCGACAAAACACTTTCTGATGCCAAAGCCATGTATGTGGCCGGTTTTATGGAAGAAATGGATGTTGAACAGCTGCAGCTGCTGGCATCCAGCCTGGATATTATGTTATCCAATGCCCGCAACCAGGCTGATATATCCCTGAAACTGCTGAAATTTCAAATGGGCCTGGGTATTGGGGTGCCTATTGAATTGACGGATAATCTATCTATTCTGGTAAATGCAGTTGAGGCCAATATCCCCGCAACTGAATTTAGTCTGCAGAATCACATCGACTATCAGCTTGCCGAAACAAACGTCATGCTGATGGCACTGAACACGAAAGCTGAAAAATCAAAATACTATCCTAAGCTATCTGGGTTTTTCAACTATTCTCAGGACGCTTTCAGAAACGATTTTGACCTTTTTAGCGGAGGCAAGTGGTACCCAACCTCATTATGGGGAATCAACCTCAGCTTTCCACTGTTCACTGGTTTTGGCCAGCACTCAATTGTGCAACAGGCTAAGCTAGAGCATCAAAAGGCGGAAATACAAAAAGAGCAAGTAACCCAATCTTTGACCTTGCAGGAACAATCCGCACGCGCCGTATACAGCACCGCACTGGATTCATATCAAAACCAGAAAAAAAGCCTGGCCCTGGCAAAAACAATTCAGCAAAAAACTACGTCCAAGTTTAAGGAGGGCCTGGCTTCGAGCATGGAACTTACACAAGCTGAAAATCAATATTTCAATGTGCAGGGAGATTACATTCAGTCCATTTTAAAATTATTGAACGCTAAGGCAACGCTGGACAAAGCACTAAACAAAACATGAAATGAGGGAAATAGCAATTCTACTGTCAATAACACTTTTTGTTGCCTGTGGCGGCAAGAAATCGGGAACTGGTGAGCTCGACATATTGCTCGCTAAAAAAGACTCGCTGATAGACGTGTATGGTGAAGTCGGCGCACAGCTGACTGAGCTCCAGGACGAGATAGACAAGCTGGATTCAAGCTTTGCAAAGAGAGCAACGCTGGTGAAAGCTTCAGCACTTGAAATGGGACGCTTCGAACACTATTTCGAAGTTTATGGAAATGTAGAAACGATGAGAAACATATCCATCAATGCGGAAATTCTAGGAAAAGTTAACAAGGTCCTCGTGGAGGTCGGACAAAATGTTTCCGAAGGGCAGCGCCTTATAATACAGGATACTGCAATCATCAGAAAGAGCATAGATGAGGTCAAAACCGCTTTTGGGCTGGCGAATACCATTTACAATCGCCAAAAAAAATTATGGGATGAAAAAATTGGATCAGAACTTCAATACCTGGAAGCTAAAAACCGAAAGGAGTCACTGGAACAAAAAATAGAAACCCTCCAATCCAAGCTTGCGAAGTCCGTTATCAAAGCTCCCTTTAACGGAATTATTGATGAAATATTTGTGAGGGAAGGAGAGCTGGCAAACCAGATTATGCCTGTTGTTCGAATGATAAACCTCGACTTGGTATATCTGGTAGCCGATGTGTCTGAAGACTACATCAGCAAAATTACAAAAGGCACAGTGGTGCAAGTAAACTTTCCGGCTATTGAAGCAAATTTTGAAGCTAAGATCAACCGTGTTGGCTCTTACATCAACGCCAACAACAGAACTTTCAAGATCTATGTTGACATTGAAAATAAAGAAGGTGCACTTAAACCAAATTTATTGGGCATTATGAACATTTTGGACTTCAGCGCAGACTCAGCCATTACAGTTTCAGCGAGTATTATTCAACAGGATGCTGAGGGTAACGAGTTTTTATATGTATTGAACAAAGACGAGAAAAACATGTCAGCCTTAAAAGTTCTAGTACAAACGGGCATGACTTACAAGGGCCTAACACATATTCTATCAGGGTTAAAAGGGGACGAGGAAATTATTTCAAAAGGTGGCCGGGGAATTAAAAATGGCCAGTCCGTAAAAATTTAACGGCCAGCCAGAACAAAACAAGAACGATTTTGAACCAGGAAGAGAGAGATAACATTAGAGAATTTGGATTGTCCAGCCTCTCGATAAATAACAGAACTACGGTTTTTGTTATACTCACAATTATCATAATCGCTGGAATTGGGGCATACAATTCAATGCCCAAGGCAGCTTTTCCTGATTTGGTTATGCCACAAATCTATGTTGGAACAGCATATCCTGGCAACTCACCTGCCGACATTGAGAAGCTCATCACGCGTCCAATTGAGAAACAGATCAACACCATATCTGGCGTAGATAAGATTACCTCCACTTCTGTGCAGGGGTATTCTACCATTATGGCAGAATTTGATTTTGAAACGGAGCCAATGGAAGCCTTGCGCAAGGTGAAAGATGCTGTGGACAAGGCGAAGAGCAACAAAGAAATTCCCGACGACCTGCCGGCAGAGCCAAACATTTTTGAGGTTAACTTTTCAGAGTTTCCCATCATGAACATTAACATTTCCGGTGATTTCTCCATCGATCAATTGAAAAAGTATGGAGAGTATCTGGAGGACAGAATTGAACCCATCGCTGATATTTCAAAAGTAGATATAAGAGGAGTTCAGGAGAAAGAAGTGAGCGTCAGCCTGGACATTCACAAAATGGAATCAATGAACATCAGCTTTGGTGATGTGGAAAGTGCGATCGCCTTCGAAAACATGAGCGTTTCAGGTGGAGATATTCTGGTAGATGATCTTAGAAGAACAGTGAGGGTAATTGGGGAATTCTCTTCAATAGAGCAATTGAAAAATGTTGTTGTTAAAAGGGAGAAATTTAACATCGTATATCTGAAGGAAATCGCGGATGTGGCATTTGATTTTGAAGAGCGGGAAAGCTATGCTCGTGAATTTCAGAATCCCGTTGTTATGCTAGATGTTATTAAAAGAGCTGGCGCCAACTTGATTGAAACATCTATTCTAATCAATAACGTAATAGATGATGCGAAGAAAACTGAATTCCCTGGCAACCTCGAAATATCAATTACCAACGATCAGAGCGACATGACAAGAAGCCAGGTCGGGAATCTTGAAAATAGCATTATATCAGGTGTTATTTTGGTAGTGTTGGTCCTCCTGTTCTTCCTCGGTTTAAGGAACGCCATGTTTGTAGGGGTTGCCATACCCCTCTCCATGTTTATGGCCTTCATGATACTGAGCGCTATGGGAGTAACCTTAAACCTTATGGTGTTGTTCTCTCTTATACTCGCTTTGGGCATGTTGGTGGATAATGGCATCGTTGTGGTCGAGAATATCTATCGACTTATGGATGAAGGATTTACACCCATTCAGGCCGCAAAAAAAGGTGTGGGTGAAGTGGCCCTGCCCATCATTTCATCTACGGCTACAACCCTCGCTGCTTTTATTTCCCTGGCATTTTGGCCCGGCATAATGGGTGAATTTATGAAGTTTCTACCCATTACTTTAATTATTGTACTGGGCTCTTCTCTCTTTGTGGCCTTAGTGATTAACCCGGTACTGACTTCTGTATGGATGTCTGTAGGCGACCTTAGGCCAAACCGCAAAAAAGCTGTACAATATTCGCTGGGTTTCATGGGTATAGCCATGTTGTTTTATTTAGCCAGGTCATTTACCATTGCCAATTTGCTAATGGTTGTGGGGCTGCTGGTGGTTATCAATGCTTACTTTCTGGCACCTGCTTCCAGTAAATTTCAGAAAACGTTCATACCAATATTGGATAAAAGTTACCATCGTTTTTTAGGATACGTTCTCAGGGGCCGACACCCAATTATGTTTTTTGGAGGCACCATAGGCCTTCTAATTTTATCATTCATCTTACTGTGGAAGTTCACACCAAAAGTTGAGTTCTTTCCTGTCAATCAGCCGAAATATGTCAATATATTCATTGAAAATCCTATTGGCACTGACATTAAAGCCACCAATGAAATTACGATAGAATTAGAGGAGGTGGTCGTACAAATGATGGCAAAATACAACGACACGATTGAGGTTGACGGAAAGGAAGTTGTTGAAAATTTTATGGTTGAATCCTTAATTGCACAAGTTGGCGAGGGCACAAGCGACCCCAAATCCGGCGCTGCATTCGGCAACACACCGCATAAAGCCAGGATCCAAATCTCGTTTGTAGAATTTCAGCATCGCAGAGGGGTAAATACAGGCGATCTGCTATTGCAATTTCGCGAGAAGCTGAAGAATAATTATCCTGGCACCAGGATTACAGCTGATAAAGATGCAGCGGGGCCACCTCGGGGTAAGCCAATTACTATTGAAGTTATGGGCGAGAACTATGACACGTTGATCCTCTTCGCCGACAACATGAGGCGATATATAAATAAAAAAGCAATTGGAGGTATTGAAGAGCTCAAATTAGACATCGAACTGGGAAAACCAGAGCTAATCGTAGAGATTGATCGCGCCAAGGCAAGAAGGCTGAATCTATCCAGTGGTCAAATCGGATCGACCATAAGAACGGCAATTTTCGGAAAGGAAATATCTAAATACAAGGAAGGAGAAGATGATTATCCGATCAATATACGCTTCAAGGATACCTATCGCTATAATAAGGAAACACTTATGAATCAGCGGATAACTTTCCGTGACCAGCTGACTGGTAAGATTAGACAAGTGCCTATTTCCGCTGTTGCGACTGCAAGAAAAACTTCTACCTATAGTGCCGTAAAGCGTAAAAACCTGAACAGGGTTGTAACGCTCAGCTCTAACATTGAGGTGGGCCACAATACAAACGAAACGGTAGCAGCTATTCAGGAAGCGATGAAAGATTATACGCTGCCCGCTGGATATTCATTCAAATTTGCTGGCGAAAAAGAGGACCAGGCAAAGGAAATGGCATTTTTAAGTAGGGCAATGATGATAGCGGTGTTTTTAATTTTCCTGATCATGGTGTCTCAATTCAACTCAGCAGCTACGCCATTTATCATCGTTACCTCAGTTGTATTCAGCCTTATTGGTGTTTTGATGGGCTTGGTTATTTTCCAAATGGATTTTATCATCATCATGACAATGATTGGGATTATTTCCTTGGCTGGGGTGGTAGTGAACAACGCCATAGTACTGTTAGATTATGTTAATCTTTTGATAAGCAGAAAGCTCAAGAGTAAAATTGAGGAAACAGAAGATCCGAACGCAAAACTCACACTTGAAGAGCTCAAGGGCTGTATTATTGAGGGAGGGAAAGTTCGTCTAAGGCCCGTATTATTAACAGCAATTACTACAATATTCGGACTAATGCCACTTGCAACAGGGATGAACATCAACTTTTTTACACTTTTTTCTTCCTTTGACCCACAATTATATTTTGGTGGCGACAATGTAATATTTTGGGGCCCAATTGCTTGGACTGTAATCTTTGGTTTGACGTTTGCGACCTTTCTCACTCTGGTAATTGTGCCGGTAATGTATTTCATATTAAGCAAGGTTAAGTACCGCATCTCCGCACAATTCGTATCAGCATAGCCTTGGCAAAAGGCAATATCAACAATCGATAACTTATTATTGTGTATAAAATAATGCTACCCTTGTTACTCTTTCAGAAATTTACATACATTTGCAACCGTAACAAGCAACCCTAATTTATTAATCACCCTCATTAACGGGAAAAAACATAAGAAAAGTGAAAAAAGTGTATTTGTTATTGCTCGCTACTGGATTATTTGCATTTGTTGCATGTAATGAAGGTGGCGGGGAAGCGGAAGACGGTGCTACTGATGCAACGGAAGAAGTAACCGAAGAAGCAGCTGAAGAACCAGCTGAAGAAGCAGCTGAAGAGCCTGCTGCAGAAGCGGCTGGTGACGCGCTGGCTGAGCACGTGTGCAACGACAATTGCACTGAAGATGCTCATAGCTATGCTCACGGTGAAGAAGGCCATACTTGCGGAGATGACTGCGCGGGAATGGAAGGTCATGATCACGAAGAAGGTGATGACCACGATCACGGTGACGAAAGCACAGAAGGATAAGTCCTGGGCGTTTTTATAGTCTAAACTAAAAGGGATCTGATTTGTCTTAGGGCAGAGCAGTTCCCTTTTTTTATGGGAGCTTGTCTGTAATTATGGAATAATTCTCATCCCGCATCTCCTCAACTGCCTTTTGCAGCGTCTTATCAATGTGGTGGATAACTGGATAAAATCCATCATTATTCCATATATGTCTCGCAATGTAGGCCTTGATTCTGAACTCTATTAGCTGGGCGGATACAGCGATATCTCG
>DTRI01000181.1 GCA_012966015.1 Flavobacteriales bacterium
TCCGTCGAGTTACTTGAGTGAGCTAAATAATGGGGAGGTTTTCTTGAAACTGGAAAGCGAACAGTACACAGGGTCATTTAAAGCCCGTGGTGCGCTTAACAAAGTACTTTCGATGAGTGCCGAGGAGAAAGTCACGGGGATGATCACGGCATCAACGGGAAATCATGCCCAGGGATTTGCCCGTGCTTTGTCAATCTCGGGAGACAGTGGATCTATTTTTCTTCCGGAGAATGCCAATCCGACGAAGGTGGAGGCATTAAGGTCCTATACCGCTAAGCTCGAATTCTTTGGGGATAACTGTCTAGACACCGAGCTTCATGCCAAAGCTATGGCCAGAGAAAGAGGAATGGCCTGGGTATCTCCGTACAACGACTACGAAGTCATTTGTGGCCAGGGGACAATTGGCAAAGAAATTACGGAAACACTCGATCATGTGGATGTCGTGCTGGCTTGTATCGGTGGTGGCGGAATGATCTCAGGGGTAGCGGGCTGGTTCAAAGATCGCTCGCCAAACACAGAGATTATTGGCTGCCTGCCAGAGAGGTCCGCAGAGATGAAGCTAAGTGTTGAGGCCGGGCATGTAATTGTATTGGACGATCCGGAAGATACGCTGTCTGATGGTTCTGCAGGGGGGCTGGAAATCGATTCCATTACTTTTGCAATGTGTCAGAACACCGTGGATAGCTACGAAACCGCTACAGAAGAGGAAATAGCTGAAGGGATAAGGTTTATGGTGGATAAGCACCATAAGATCATCGAAGGAGCTGCTGGAGTAGCCATTGCATGCTACAAGAAGCTGGCTGATCAACTCACGGGAAAACGTGTGGTTATTGTGATTTGCGGATCTAATATCAACTCAGATAAACTAAAACAACTGATCTAATGAGAATACTTAAGAAAGACGAGATTGTTCAGGTCATCGAAGGACTTGATCCGAGCTATTTGCTCATGCAAATTGAAAAAGCAATGGTTGCCATTGCCTTAAATCAGGTGAATATGCCCCCGATAGGCCATTTGGGATTTGATTCACCTCCGGGAGACGTACACATCAAGTACGGTCATATTACTGGCGACGCGTCCTACGTTATCAAGATTGGCTCCGGCTTCCCCCAAAACTCAACCCTAGGGCTCTCAAACAGCAATGGGTTGATGCTGGCATTTAAAGCA
This sequence comes from Flavobacteriales bacterium, assembly GCA_012966015.1. Taxonomy (GTDB): domain Bacteria; phylum Bacteroidota; class Bacteroidia; order NORP154; family NORP154; genus NORP154. Next base: position 1,168 of record DTRI01000181.1, read on the forward strand.
AAAACCGGTGAATTGGAGGCAGCATTGTTAGACGAGGGTTATCTCACTGATCAGCGCACTGCAATTGCCGGAGCTGTGGTTGCTAAACACATGGCGCCTGGCCAAGTGGAAGGCATAGGAATCATCGGGACAGGCATTCAAGCCAGATTGCAGCTGGAGTGGCTTAAAACTGTTACAAACTGCAGAAGAGCATATGTATATGGTAGATCTTCTGAAAAGGTAGATGCCTTTATTCAGGATATGTCCGGAGAATTTACGATCACGGTCTGTCAAACACCGGCCATGGTAGCTGCCAGGGCCAATCTAATAGTTACCACAACCCCCTCAAACTCGCCGCTGTTGATGGCCTCCGACATTCGTCCGGGAACACACATCACGGCAATGGGATCAGATACACCAGGGAAGCAAGAACTGGATGAAAATATTCTTGCTGCCGCTTCTATAGTTGCCTGCGACAGCATTGAGCAATGCCTGGCTCATGGTGAAACGTGTCATGCTGTGAACAGAGGAGTGCTGAGTGAAGGCCAGCTGACCACAGTGGGTGCAGTGATAGACGATGGAATCCAAAGAAAGGATGAGGATATCACCATAGCAGACCTTACTGGAATCGCCACACAGGACATCAAGATTACCTTGTCAGTGATCGAAGCGCTTAATCAAAGCGTATAAGGCATCTCTGTCAAAAAGAGCTTGCTTCCCGTGGGCACCGTTAATCGACTTTACGGTCCAGCCAGGGCATAAAATTGAAGTAGGCAAACACATTTTTTTCTAACGGGTCTTTTTGAATCTGTGCGAGCTCCTTTTTCAACCATCGAAATGGGCCGCTGTTTCCAGCTGTAGTTTCATTGAGGGACTTCCTGATGAATTGTAGCACAGCTCTTTCAAACTTGAACAACCGTTTTCGGGATTTTAAATAGCGTTTGGTAGATTCCAGTTGGTGCTCTAGCAAATCTCTGTTGTCCAATTCAAAGTGAAGCAGTAGATTGATGACCCTTGCAATACAATACGTATCCTGCTTTAAGCGGGGATCAGCGGTGTTTAGGAATTCGTTCAGATAACGCAGAGCTTGCTGATAGTCCCCAATGCCTATGTAGGCTGAAGCGGTGTTGAAGCATACATACATCCATTCGATATACCACATGTTATTTGCTTCAGAATGGAGCTGCAGATGTTCTTGCTTTGACTCTATTAGATCGACCGCACCTGAAAAATCGTTCTGATCTACCAGCGTCATAATCTCAAGCATGTGTATCAGGTAATGTCTGTACCGAATGCCCTCTGAAGTCGGGGGTTCATATAATTTAATGGTCTCCATGTCCTCGTTAAATTGCAGATGGCGTTTGCGTTTCGAGCTGAGCAAGCATTGATTGCCCAGGCTGCGTAAGAAAAGCGTAGGATTCATTTCACGATTGTGAGGGAACTTTGTAAATATTGCCAGCTGTTTTTCAAATTCAATTCCACTGTTTGTAAAGTCATTCTTAAAGAAGTGAAAGAGCCCCATGATGTAGTGCTTGTAAATCTTGCTTTTGGAGGATAAGGATTCTTCTTTGAGATAGAAAATAGGTTTTTCAATAATCTTATCCAGTGCGGCGGCTTCTTCCGGGGTTCGAACAACCTCAATTTCCTTGTTCCATTTTACCATATTCAAATACTCTATCTCAAACTCAATGTCCAGCTGCATAGATGCGGTTGACAGGTGCAATAGCTGAGCTCTTTCTCCCAAATGATCTTCCAAAAGCTTGAGGTTTGTCTCATCCCGATACATCGATGTTTCCATTTGCGATATTTTAATGAGGTCGTGGTATCTCTCAGTATCCTCCGCTAGTTTTTTTGCACGTTTTAACTCTTTGGCTGCATAGCTCCTGGCTCCTTTCTGCCTCAAAATCCTGTGGTTATTTAACATGGTGCCAATCCGTTCGTCCACGGAAGCTCCCCTTCTGAATGCGGAGAGAGATGCCAGCAACCTGGTATACAGATGCCTCTTTTCCTGAGCGAAATTGGGCAGGTCCATTGACTTTTCCAGTGCTGAACGAATGAACTCATTCTGGCCTGCCATAAGGTCAAACAGGCGCACATACTTGTTTTCTTTTTTTTCGGAATGTAGCGTAGCATGTCGCTTGAAATACCGCTTTTCAGCCTGCGTCATGGACTTGATTAAGTCAAAAACTATATCATTTTTCATATTATGACTTAGTATAAATAAGTGTTGTTATTAGAGTAAATATACTAATTATATCTAAATATGAAATGCTATAAAAACAATATCTTTCCTTTCGTGTGGACTGAGCGTAAAATAGCTTTGCACGAAATAATTAATTAACACATACACAAGAAACCATGCGATACTACACACTAACACTATTAATAATAAGCGCCAGTCTGACTGCAAACGCTCAGGGGCTGGACACACTCTTTAGCGAGAACTTCAATACCTGGGAAAACAATGAGATAGAAGACAGCATTTTCAGCGACTACGATGAAGATGGGTTGGTAGCAGCCAACGGGTTGCCAGGTGGGTGGTTTGTGGCCAATCTCGGTAATGGGGGGACTGACAGCCTGGAGCAGGTTGTTATGAGTGCTTCCTGGCTTGAGGGCTTCGCCCATGGAAACAGGAACTGGCTGATGCTCCCCGCTATTGACCTGGCTGATACTACCGCCACATTGAGCTGGCGTTCGGCACCAGCGGTTGGTGATTTATATATGGATGGGTATACCGTCCTGATTTCAGATAACCAATGGTTCTATTATGACATCACACTGGCCGACACGCTTAAGCATTTCGCTCAAAATATAAATGACGTTGAGTCAGATTTCTCAGCAGGCATAGTACACGCTAACCTCGACTATAACGTCCCTCTTAACCTGGCCTCCACAACTCAATACCCGGGTTTGCTGAGCTCCTGGTCAGTGGATCTGACTCCGTACAACAACCAGACTGTTTACATTGGTTTTCTGCACAATTCAGACGACGATAATTTTATCGCACTGGACGACATACTGGTAATGGGTGTGGCGGGATCTACAGAGCCCGACCCAGATCCAGTGCTTGGCCTGAATGAGCAAGATAGGGGTGGATTTGAGCTCTATCCAACCGTAGTGAAAGACGCTCTGCATATCATATTTGAAGCTAGAGCCAGCTCTTTAACCATTACAAATGCCTTAGGTGCCCAGGTTTGCAGCGAGAACAATCTTTCGAAACAACATCGACTAAACCTCAATCATCTTGCTCCTGGTGTGTACTTCGTGCGTGTGCAGAGTGAGCAAGGACTATTCACCAACAAATTCATCAAACAATGAACAGGACAGCAATAATTTTAGGTATCGCAGTATGCGGGTTTATAAATGCGGTAGCTCAAACTCCTCCCGCTTCTCTTTCAATGTCATTGGACAGTCTGGTTACAGCTGCGCTTCCAGGCAATGTATTTAATCCTGGATTGGTCGTAAGTGTATATGTGCCCGATCAATGGGAGTGGAGCGGAGCAACAGGTAAGGCTATCTCCGGGTTTACCAGCGGCAGTCCTGCGGTAGATGCAGTGCCTAACAGCCAATTCCGGGTGGGCAGTATCACCAAGATGTTTATGGCCACAGCAATTCTAATGTTGGAGGAGGCCGGAATGCTGACCGTTGAAGATGACATCGCTCTGCACCTGCGATCAACCTTGGTTAACGATACGATAGATAGCAGTGAGCCGGTGAAAATCCGACACTTGCTCAATCATACCAGCGGTATTGCAAATCTGGCGGATAATGACTCCTGCCGGATGGCGGCTATGGCTGACCTCACGCGCACCTTCACATTAGAGGAAGCCATTTTCTGTGGAGCGGGGCAGGGGGAAAACTTCCCGCCGGATTTTGCCTGGGGTTATTCCAATACCAACTATTCCATACTGGCAATGATCATCAAAGAAGTTACCGGGGTAACAGCGGCAGCATATATTCAATCAAATATCATTGATGTGCTGAGCCTGGACAACACCGGTGTTCCAGCCACTGATGAATTGCAGGGCCCACATATGGGATGTTATTGGGAGCTACCTCCAATGATCGACTTTACAATCGTCGATGCCACTTTGTACCATGGATGGGCAGACATAAGCGCCACCCCTGAGGAGCTCAACATATTCTTTCACGCTCTTAGGACGGAGCAATTGATTAACGCTACTTCATTGGCAAAGATGCAGGCGATAGCCCCTTCTTCCTGGGATTACGGCTACGGACTGGAGTACTACGATATCGATGGAGATAACTATTACGGACACTCAGGTGATGTGGGCAATACAAGTGGTTTGTTCTTTTCCGATATATCAACGCCTACCTTTCCAGCTGGGTATTACGTGGCATACAACTATACCTACGAGGGTGTAGCACCATATAACGTGCTGGATAAACCATTACACGATATGATGCAGAGCTTCGTTCCCGGACCCGAAGATACGGTTACCGTTCCTGTTTCAATTGCGGTATTAGGGCAAATGGAAATCGAAGTAAATATGTTTCCAAATCCGGCAAGTGATCGTATTACGATGGTCTCGGATGGTATTTTATCGGTTAGGATACTGGATGTTTCTGGGCGGGTAGTTAAGGAATTGACTACTGATACCGATAAACTGTATTTAGAACTTCAAGATGTCGATTCTGGAATATATCTGGTAAGCGTCATGACAGAGAATGGAATGGCGCAGAAAAAACTGGTAGTGCGTTGATGATTGGTTGGTTTGTTTGCCTTGTGGATATTATAAGTTCAGCAAAGCATCTTTTTAGGCACACAGGATAATTCTATTTACGACATTTCACTGCGTTTAGCATTTCAGGTAAGCTACCCCAGCTTTTGATATGCTCCCATCCCTGAATCCTGGCCCTACCGATTGCATATCCATTACTAGCTGTAGTATCCGTATAATATTTCTTTGATTGTTGGGTGAAGTCTTAATAAGCCCTGGAAGAGGCTAAGCTAAACTCTGGAGTCGATTAGTGGCTTTGCTCCATGATAATTGCTATTATTGCAACCCTGATTTATTGATTTTCTTTAATATGAAGCAAAGGCGGCCATTATTTATACTATTAAGTATTCTATTCATACTTTTTGCAGTATGTGTAGAATCAATTGAGTGTACGGCTCAGGACTCTGACAAGGTGGATAGCTTGTACGGTGAGCTCGAGACTGCTAAGGAAGATTCGATTAAAATCAAGGTCTTGGTTGCGCTCTCGAAATCGCTGACAAATTCCAACGCGGAAGAGGCCCTGAAACATTCAGCGCAAGCAATTGAACTATCTGAGGAGTTGGGCTTTGAAGCGCTTAAAGCAATCGCATTTAATCAACATGCAATTGTTTACTATCATCTTGGAGAGATGGTAAAGTCCCAGGCTCATTTGTTAAAAGCAGCAAAGATTTATAAAGAGATCGAAGACAAGGATGGCATAGCTACAATGCTCAATAATGTAGGTGTAATATATTACGCCCAGGGTGAGCTGGAGCAAGCACTCGATTATTACCTCAAGGCCCTTCAGTACATGGAAGACCTGGAGGACGACAAGGGTAGAGCCATGGCCTTGAATAATATTGGCAATGTCTATAAGGATATTAACAACTACACCCAGGCGCTTGATTTTTATGTAAAGTCTATTAATGTGAAAGAAAAAATAGGCGATACACACGGAATAGCAATGACCCTGAATAACATCGGGCTGCTGTATGACGGGCAAGAATTGTACGGCGAGGCCCTGAGAAATTATAGAAAATCAGTGCTGATCAAAGAGGAAATTGGAGATATGCACGGTATGGGTATGACCATAAACAATATTGGGTTAACACTGGCAAATTCGGGTAGTTCAGAGGAGGCTCTTGGCTATTTCAGGCAGTCTATTGAAATTAAAGAGGGGGTAGGAGATAGGTTCGGAATCGCTATGACCTATATAAATATGGGCAATGTGTTCAATACTTTGAAAAAATATGATCAGGCATTGCATTATTTAAATATGAGCGTAGAAATATCTGAGGAAATAGAAGCCAAAACGCAATTGAAGGATGCGTATTTGGTGCTGAATTCGGTTTATGAGGAAATGGGGAAATTTGAGCTCGCACTGAAGTTTTACAAGAAACATAAAGTGCTAAAAGAGGAAATGGTTTCAAAAGAAAACCTGAACCGAATAGCCCTGCTGCAGGCTAGATACGAGAATAAAGAACAAGATGATAAAATCTACATGCTAAACAAAGAAAAGGAGTCACAAGAGGGCAAAATTCAGAGGTATCTCTTTCTTTTATCAGTAGCGATGGGTATTCTGCTTGCAGCGGGAGTAGTTTTATTGATTAACAGAAGAAAACTCACCAGGCTTCGGAAGACTGTTCTCACTATGGACGCAACGATAGCGGTAGACACCCCAGAGCGGAGGCAGGAGCTCGACGAGCATGGCATGCCGGCAGACTTCAATCACAATTAATTGATCTAAGTAATGAAGCGAATCGCAGTAATTGCAAGTTTATTTTGGGCTTGTGGAACAACGGTAACTGAACAACCTGCACAAAACACTGGTGTTTTTACAGAATATGAGAATAAGTTTTATGATGAAATAAAGAAAGAGTTGAACGCGGAGAGTAGCGAAAAGAAGGATCCGAAAATGGTATTTAAAATGAATTATTCAGCTATTGATATCCCCATGTCCATAGATGAATTCACTACCGTTTGGTGTAATGATCCGTTATCTCAGGGCAGAACAGGTACTTGCTGGAGTTTTGGTGCTTCTTCTTTTTATGAAACGGAAATTCAGAGGCTGACAAAGCAAAAAATCAAGTTGTCTGAACTGTTCATTGTTTATTGGGAGTATGTGGAAAAGGCAAGAGAGTTTGTTGCGACAAAAGGCGAGTCACGTTTTACGGAAGGCTCGCAACCAAACGCGGTAACAAGAATGATAAAGCTCTACGGAATGGTTCCCGCTGATTACTACTCAGGAAAAAAGGAAGGCCAAAAATATCATGACCACAAGCCTATGTACAAGAAAATGTCTAGTTATCTGGTGTCTTTGAAGGAGGATTCTAATTGGGTAGAAACGCAAGCCCTCATAGAAATTAAGTTAATCCTGGATGATTATTTAGGGGCCCCTCCAACTGAAATAAAATATAATGGTGAGAAAATGAGCCCTATTGAATTCAGGGACAATATTATCAAAATCAATCCTGATGATTACGTGGATTTCATGTCCATGCTCGAAGCACCCTACTTTGAAAAAGCTGAATACGATGTGCCCGATAATTGGTGGCACAATGAGAATTACAACAACGTACCCTTGGATGACTTTATGGAGCTCATTGACTATGCAGTAGTTAATGGCTATAGCGTGGCTCTGGGCGGAGATGTTTCAGAGTCTGGTATTAGTGCAGACAATGATGTTGCCATGATTCCTTCCTATGATATTCCATCAGCTTTTATTAATGAACATGCAAGGCAGCTTAGGTTTAAAAACGGATCTACTACAGATGATCACATTATACATCTGGTAGGATACCTGAAAAAAAATGGTGAGAACTGGTACCTGATAAAGGACTCTGGGAGCAGCGCGAGAAATGGAAACAACAAAGGCTACTACTTCTATCATGAAGATTTTATCAAATTGAAAACGCTAACATTCACCGTTCATAAAGACGCTGCAGTGAAGCTTCTCAGCAAAATGCGCTAACTTTTATATGGATGAGTCACGCGAAATTCATGCAGCGCTAATAAGGGAGATAAGGCGGCGATTGATTGGGGAATCCGTTCCAAGATTGCACAGATGCCTATCTGAGCTAACGGAGGAGGAAATATGGGCGAGAGCCAATAACAACTCCAACAGTGTTGGTAACCTTATTCTGCACCTAACGGGTAATGTTAATCAATGGATTGTCTCTGCATTGGGCGGAGAAGAGGACAAACGGGAACGGCAAAGAGAATTTGACGAACGTGGACCAATAGCCACTTCAGTATTGCTTGAGAATCTAAATGCAGTTATGAAAAAGGCAGATGCTGTAATTTCCAGTCTTGAGCCTGAAGAGCTTACATTGACTAAAAATGTGCAGGGTTATACGGAGACTGTCCTCGCAATCTTAATACATGTAACAGAACACTTTAGTTATCATACGGGGCAGGTTTCATATATAGCAAAGGCCCAAAAGAATTTGGACCTCAACTATTACAAAGACCAGGATTTAAATCAAACGGAGTAAACAAACTTTATCTACCTCCAACCACGAGTTTCCTCGTAACCGTATTGTTATCTGTAGACAGGGAAACAAAGTAAATTCCCGATTTGAACTCAGATACATTCAAATCCAGCTCATTGATTCCAGCTGAGCTGTCAAGTTCCTGAACCAGTAACTTTTCACCTATTAAATTGTACAGTGCAAAATGCACATTTTGAGATGTTGGTGAAGTATACCTAATCTTAGTCATTTCAGAAGATGGATTGGGAAGAATTTCCAGCTGTACGATTTCCAGTACCTCCTCTGTAATTCCAACAAACCCTGCAGAATCCTGAATTACAAGCGAGTAAACAATAGTTTGAGCAGGTAAATCCGCCGCAGGAACAGTTATGGGATCCGTCATGGTTGCGTTCACAACATAAGTAACGTTTACCACAAACGTTCCGGTTGCAACAGGCATTCCTGAAAACTCCATGCATCCTTTAGTTCCACCTGGATAAACGCAGGACGAAGGAATACAGACGGCTGTTACGCCTGAAGGCAATCCGGTAACTCCAGTAATGGTCATGGAATTTACAGTCCCCGAAACCGGTGGTAAAGTCAATGAAGTGTCTGAAGGCACAACAGTGGTAAAGTTTTGCAAATAAGGATATCCTAACATTCCCGAACCTATACCTTCAATTGGATCTGGCCATATTCCAGCATTTGTATATTGAGGATCTACAGTGCATTGGGAATAGCTGTAGGTTGATATAGCTAGAGCAAATAGTGTGGTAATCAGCAAATTCTTTTTCATCTTTGTCATCAATTTAAATATTATTCGGCGCAAATATAAATTTGAACTCTTTAAAGATAGTGTATAATGGGAAATTTTACTAACAAGACAGTGTTTATTACAGGTGGCAGCAGGGGAATTGGCCATGCAATTGGGTTGAGGTTGGCGTCAGAAGGGGCAAATGTTGCAGTAGCTGCAAAAACAACTGAGCCGCATCCAAAATTGCCGGGGACTATCTACACAGCAGCTGAAGATATGGATAAGGCCGGAGGACAAGGGCTGGCATTGAAGGTCGATATCCGCGATGAAGAAGCTGTACAAAATGCCGTTGATAAAACGGTTGAGGAATTTGGCGGCATCGATATATTAATAAATAACGCCAGCGCCATTAGCCTTACAAATACACTGGATACTACTATGAAACGCTATGATCTCATGAATCAGGTTAATGTTCGTGGCACATTTATGACTTCACAAAAATGCATACCTCATTTAAGTAAATCAGAGAACGCACATATATTGAATTTATCTCCTCCTCTAAATTTTGAAGCAAGGTGGTTTTCGCCGCATGTGGCCTATACAATGGCTAAGTATGGAATGAGCTTATGTGTTTTGGGAATGTCGGAAGAGCTGAAGCGCGAGGGTATCGCGGTGAATGCGCTATGGCCAAAAACAACAATCGCTACAGCAGCTGTTAAGAACTTGCTGGGAGGTGAAATGCTCGTTAACAAATCCAGAACTCCTGAAATAGTAGCAGAGGCTGCCTATCATATACTAATGCGCAACAGCAAAGAGTGCACGGGAAATTATTTTATTGATGAGGAGGTGCTCGCAGAAGCGGGCGAAACGGACCTGGATAAATATGCTGTGGTGCCAGGCGCTGAGCTTATGGCTGACTTCTTCATATAATGATCTGCGATTCGCCAATTATTTTGATCGCTGCTTGAATGACCAGGTAAAATAAAAGGTGGCTACCTCCTCACCTTGCTGGTCTGTACCAACGCTTTTTACCTTAACGGTTTGTGCTTCACCCGTATCGATGCTTCGCTGAACTGCAGCATCAATTAGGTGTCCTTCCCGGCAAGTAAATGTTAGCAGGCCCACAGCTTTCTTGGTGAAGTCACCTTCAATTCCCAGCACAAGCGTTGTAACACTGGGGCTTCTTTTATAAACTGCCGCTCTACAGGTTACCCCTGTGCTCAGCTCTGCTGCCATGCTCAGGCAGGCAAAATACATGGATCTGAAAGGGTTTTTTGTGAGCCATTTGTATGGAATGGTTACAACGGTCTTTTCATCCGTCATTTCCCGCACTCTTATGCCGGCAATAAATGCCATGGGTAAGTCTTTTAGGAGGAAAGCAGTAAACGTAAGCTTGCCAAGGACTAGCTTCCGAAAGCTATTGGCATGTGGATTTCCGCTCATTTGAGGAGGAGATAAATTCAATATATGTGCGTTCT
>DTRI01000182.1 GCA_012966015.1 Flavobacteriales bacterium
AGCAGCTATTTGCAAAAACCCTGGTTTCCAGCTCAATAGTACTTGAGCCAAATTCCCTCAGCATATGGAGTACCTTGAAAAACTCCTTCTTATTGACGTCGAGAATAGTCCTATGGATTATCCCCAGGCTTGACCTGCAACTCAATATATTACCCAACACAGTTATGTATTGATGAGGTGAGTCCTTGATTAAGTCAGGCCTTTTATTCAGAGCATCCAGCCTGTTTTGTACCAGCTTGATGACGCTATCCATTTGCCCCCTGACAAAATAATCCATGGATTTTATGAAGTAGTAATAAATTTCACCGGTAAATGTTAAGGGAGTAATTTTTTCTAATACTACCGAGGTATCTGTTAGCTGTTTCCATCTCTCCAATTCTGCTTCACTCCGAATCATATTATACCTCTTAATCATCGAATACTTCACATTAAAGCAAAGCTCCAGCTGGTATCTATTCAGCTTTTTTTCTAATACCTCCCCCAATTCATCAAATATTTTCAACATGAACTTTTCCTGATGTTCTATTCCTATATCCTTAGAAACAAGCTTCCTCTCCCACTCCAACAGTTCAATTAAAGAGTCTAGCCTTTCGTACCTGGATGCTTTTTTCATAGCCCTTTCCAACAACTTTTTACACTGTAAATAGTGCCCTTTTATATAGAGGAGCTCCATATCCCTTATGGAGTCCTTGAGTCCCGCGCCAATAGAAATGCTGGAATGATAGGCTCTTAAAGCTCCCATCAGGTGGTAGTTAAGGTTAAAACCAACCTGATTGATCGTGATACCATTCTTGCTTTTACCCAGGGATTCTGCAATTAACTGTCGGTCAAAAGTCTTCAGGCCCTCCATCACATCGAACAATTTCACGTATTTATGCGCTTCTTTGGGAACGTTTAGCACGGCGAACTTTTTGAAATATATCCGCTCTGACATGGTCAGGGATTTTATCAACCTAAACAGGGATGTGAAATTAAACCTGGCAGTCTTCTTCATTACTATTTTCTTGCAGGAACTGAACTATTATACAAAACCGAAATGTACAAATTTCTACTTTTTAATGCTATTTTAAGTCCGGTTTAGATGTATTTTTGGATGAGTGCCTACATGTGCGCAGCACAGCTATGATCAGCAATGGGCTCCACTCAATCAGCAATACAGCGTTGGGTGACTAGAATGTAGCGTACAGTAGAGAAGAAATAGGGTGTTCTATTCACCCCTTCATCAAACGGGGTCAAGGTATTGCCAAATAACAATACACTGAAGGTTATGAAAAGAAGAGAAAGCGGAGGATCATATAATATTTCTGTTTTCATGCTGAGGTCAGTACTAATTCTACTGGTTTTAGGCGTGTTCTCTAGTATTCAGGCGCAACCAGTTAAAAAGCCCCAATTCGACAAATGGGTTTTCCCCAATTACTGTCAATTAGATTTTACCGGAGGAGCACCTGTTTTTTCAAAAACCGGCGCTGCATCTGTCATCGAATCATCTGGGTGCTATGGGGATCAAAACGGCAATGTCCTGTTCTATTCTGATGGAGTTAACATGTACGACTCTACCCATTCAATTATGCCAAACGGAGTTGTATGGAGTTCTGCTGGCGGCAGAATGGGGCCGCTAATTGTACCCGTTATTGGCAACTCTTCCAGATATTATGCATTTCAGGTGGATGGAGGATCCACCACATTTACACAACCTGCCTGCGGGCCATTGGGCCGTTATGATGGGTTGTATTACCATATTATAGACATGAACTTAAACGGGGGCTTAGGCGACATTGTCCCCGGAAGAAAGAATATCTCCCTGGTTGATTCAACCGGAGAAGCGGTTATTGGGATGATGCATGAAAATGGAAAGGATTTCTGGATAATTGTTAGAAAGGCACGTACCAATGATTATTATTCATACCTGGTAACCGAGAACGGTGTTTGTACCACGCCATTAATTTCAAGTTTTACCGGAGGAATTCATGTAAATGCGGTAGGATTAATGACCCTCGCTCCTTCACATGACGCCACTCAAATAGCGATTGCACAGGGCAGCTCATCAAATCCGGGCCTAACTCAAATTTTCGATTTTGATAATTGTACCGGAAGGCTTTCAAGCCCCGTTAATATCAGCAATACGAACCGGTCTTGGTACGATGTTGCGTTCTCCCCTAATGATAGCTTGATTTATTTGACATGGCTTAGTGGCACAGGCAACGCCACCATGTTCCAATTCGAACGGTTTGCCACTAATATCCCTGGCTCTCAGGTCACGCTTGGAGGCTCCATTCCCTGGGGTCTATATCCCAACCTGATCGGATACGTTGGCATGCGCGTATATGGAGACACCTTATACGTGGCAAATGCTGACAGCTCACTGCACATATTATCAACTCCAAATGTTAAAAGTAGTCCGGGATTGATAAATCATTGGATCTATACTGCACCTTACGGATCACGGGTATCCTATAACTTCCCCAACTATTTCGATTATGAATTGGATTTTAAGCCAAAATCATACGTTGCTGCTAGAGATACATTCATCTGCCCGGGCGATTCCCTACAAATAGGGAGATCGACAAATTGTGTTGACCCGGAGTACATGTATTCCTGGTCGCCTTCAGCGGGATTGGACTTTGATACGGCTCCCAATCCATGGGCCCAACCATCAGCTACGACTGAATATATACTGACGATCAACTTTCTTTGTTTTACCTATACAGACACTGTCACAGTATATGTTCCAGATTTTAATGCAAGCAATGATACCACAATCTGTGTTGGAGATTCCATAGTATTAATGGCAAGTGGCGGCACCTCCTACGCGTGGAGCACCGGAGATACAACAGCCTTAATAACCGTTGCACCCTCCCTTAATACAACCTTTTTTGTGACTATATCAGACAGTCTTTGTACAACAATGGATAGTATTGTTGTGAGCCTGGCTACTGGCGTAATCGCGGATATCTCACCGCTTTCATATTTGGGTTGTGCCCCGGATACAATAGCCTTTACCAATAGCTCCAACGGTACTGACTATTTCTGGGATTTTGGAAATGGAGATACCAGTAACCAGGTATCACCAACATACATCTACACTTCTCCAGGCACGTACAACGGAAGCCTGGTTGCCATTGATTCGTCGTCGTGTAATATATTTGACACTGCATTTTTTGTTGTAAATATTTTATCTCCTTCGGTGGATGCCGGCCCTAATGTGGTCATTTGTGCTGGAGATTCGGCGGTCCTAACAGCCACTGGTGGTATCACCTATCTTTGGAGTACGGGAGATACAACCACCTCTATAACGGTAGCTCCATCTGTCGATACTACCTATTATGTAACAGCTACAGATACGGTGTGTCCTAACAGTATGGATAGCGTATTGGTTAGTTTGCCCGCTGCTGTAGTCGCCGATATCTCGCCACTCACATATTCCGGATGTGCAATGGACCCTATCGCATTTAGCAATACCTCCAACGGCATCGACTATTTCTGGGATTTTGGAAACGGATTCACAAGCATCGGGGTATCTCCGACGTACACCTATACTTCAGCGGGCATCTTTAATGGCAGCTTAGTGGCTACTGACACCTCCTCCTGTAATATATCAGATACTATCACATTTGTCATAACCCTTACAATTGTAACCGTGGATGCGGGGCCCAATACTACCATTTGCATAGGGGATTCAACGGTATTGACGGTAAGCGGCGGAAATATGTTCCTGTGGAGTACCGGAGATACAACTGCATCAATAACCGTATCGCCTGCTGTTAACACCTTCTATTATGCAACCGGAACAGACGGCATTTGCGGCCATAAGGATAGCGTATTGGTTAGCGTGACCGCTGCTGTAGTCGCCGATATCTCACCGCTTACATATTCGGGTTGTGTCCCGGATACAATAGCCTTTACCAATAGCTCTAACGGCATTGACTATTTCTGGGATTTCGGAAACGGAGACATAAGCACCCAGGCAGCTCCAACATACACCTATACGTCAGCAGGCACTTTTAATGGCAGCTTAGTAGCAATCGACACTTCGTCATGTAACACAATGGACACCGTAACATTTGTTGTTAATATGTCTTCCGTTACCGCGGACGCCGGGCTCAACAGTACTATCTGCAACGGCGATTCAATAGTGCTAACGGGAAGTGGAGGCAGCACATATTTATGGAACACCGGCGATACCACTGCATCAATAACTGTATCTCCAACCGTCAGCACCACCTATTTCTTAACGGTTTCAGACAGTGTTTGCTCTGCTAGCGATAGCGTCACAGTTGCGGTTGATCAACCTCCTCCTGCAATGACTATAAGCGGTGCAAACCAAATATGTGAGGGTACCTCCATAACCCTGACGGCTCAGGGCCCGACGCCATTGATATGGAGTACCGGTGATACCCTGGCCACTATAACGGTATCCCCTATTTCAAGCACAAGTTATTGGGTGCAATCCACCAATAATTGCGGCACGAGCTCAGATACAGCCAATATAATCGTCAACCCACCTCCTGTTATACTGGTATCTGATGATATTACCATAAATATTGGTGCGAGCGTTACGCTCACAGCCTCCGGTGCCAACAGCTACTTGTGGAGCACAGGAGCGACCCTGGACAGCATCGATGTAAGCCCGCAGCAAAGCACTACCTACACGGTAACAGGCACTGATAGCTTAGGTTGCAGTGCGGAGAGCTCAGTTACTGTAAGCATATCAATCGACGCTTTTATTTATGTTCCCAAT
Organism: Flavobacteriales bacterium; assembly: GCA_012966015.1. Taxonomy (GTDB): domain Bacteria; phylum Bacteroidota; class Bacteroidia; order NORP154; family NORP154; genus NORP154. The sequence goes on from DTRI01000182.1 coordinate 4,739, forward strand.
GTGTTCTCTATCATGAGCGACAATCTCGAAAACAAAAGGCTATTCGTGTTTGGACAAAATATAAATAGCCTGGTATTTACCATCTATGACCGATGGGGCAAGAAAGTGTACGAGTCGCAGGACGCAAGCAATAAGCTTCGCGACGACGGCGAATGCTGCGCGTATACTGAAGGGTGGGATGGTACATTTAGAAACACAGGCAAAATTTTAAGCGGATCTGTTTTCGTTTTCCTGTTGAAAGGAGAATTTGAAGATGGGGGAGAATTTAATGAGTCAGGAAACATTACGCTTATTCAATAGTTGTACCATGAAACTCCTTTCAAAATATTGCTTAACACAAGGTGCTATGAAAAGCTTTACTACCTTGCTTTTCACAATTGTGCTGTCTGGCGCTGTTTCGTTTTCTCAATGCACTATTCTTATGATTGACTACAACAATAGTTTCTCTAGTGACCAGGATGACAATGGAAGCCGGATATACAATCACTTGGTCTTTTCACAAAATAATGTTGTTAGAGTAAATAGCATACCAGCGTTCATTGATACGCTCTTATATGAACGGGTATGGCTTATGGGAGATATGGGCCTACCAGTTGCCTCTAACCTGGACCCAATTGTCAACTACATGAACGCTGGGGGTGCTGTTTACGTTCAATCCGAGATCATGTGCTGTGATAATCAGGCCGCCTATATTGATTCTCTCATTAACTTAGTTTGCATAGCAGGACAGTCGATTGACGTTGTCAATAATGTATTTGCATTTTACCAGTTTGAACCACTACCAACTCCGTGTATCCCTTGGCTTGGTCATGGGAATGCGGCTAGAGTCTATGAGGGAGTTCCCATAAATAATGTTCTTTTTTCGGCAACCGGGGTTTGTTTATTTAATATGGTCGCTGGCGATGTAGTCGCTGTAAAATTCGGACCATCAGATATGATTTCCGGAAGAGGTGCCCTGGTTTCTGTTGGAGACATGAATCTTTTTCCAAGCGGTACCTCATGTTCAGTTATTGGACTGGTGGACACCCCCAATGATTCTGCTTTAATAACTTTTCTGGCCAACACCATGACATCGTTACTTACAGGTGCTCCAGTATCAATTAATGCGGGCTGCGACGTCACAATTTGCTATGGTGATTCAACAACGCTAAAAGCCAGCAGCGTCACTGGAACGTTCATATGGAGTACTGGGGATGACTCTGCCTCGATAACTGTTTCACCTTTAACAGATGCAACTTATTATGTAAGCACTGGAGACACATCGTGCTCTGAAACGGACACCGTAATAGTTACAGTGATTGAATTGAATGTAGCTGCCGGGCCTGATGATACCGTATGTGTTGGAAACTCAATAGTGCTAACGGCAAGCGGTAATGCTTCATACGTATGGAACACCGGGGATACTACAGCCTCAATTACTGTATCACCTTTGGTTGATACCACCTATTATGTTACTGTCACGGATGGTATTTGTCCCCCAATAACAGATTCCGTCAATATATCTGTACTCGATTCTGTAATCGCCTCGGTTTCACCTCTGGCTTATGTAGCATGTGTAGCCGATACGCTAACTTTTACCAACAGTTCCAATGGCATTAATTACTACTGGAATTTTGGTAACGGAGATACTAGCACCGCGGTATCACCCACCTACAATTATACTACAGGTGGCACCTATAATGGCAGTCTAATCGCCACAGACTTAACGTCGTGTAATATAAACGACACAGTTCTCTTTGTCGTTACCATTACTGAATTGACAGTGGATGCAGGGCTCAATGACACAATATGTGCAGGTGATCTTACGGTGCTAACAGCGAGTGGAGGTGGAAACTATCTGTGGAGTACCGGAGACACAACAGCCTCAATTTCTGTAATGCCTTCAATTGACACAACCTACTATGTAACCGCAACGGACAGCTTGTGCACCAGTTCTGATAGTGTACAGGTAAACGTTAACCACCCCCCCCTTTCCCTGGCTATAATGGGAGATTCTACTTTGTGTTTAGGTTCAATCTTAACCCTCACGGCCCAGGGGCCCGCTCCCTACATTTGGAGTACTGGTGAGACATCCGATAGTATAACGGTGTCCCCCACCGCTACCACAAACTACTGGGTACAAACTGTAAATAATTGTGGAATCAGTGGAGATACAGTCACCGTAAGTGTTAACCTTCCACCTTCATTATCCATATCCAGCGACACCAGTATAACGCTTGGTGAAATGGCCACCCTCACCACCACTGGCGCGGTTAGCTATTTATGGAACACCGGGGATACCTCGAATAGTATATCCGTAAACCCAACGCAAACTACTATCTATACTGTTACCGGAACTGACAGTATGGGTTGCAGCGCAGAAGCTTCGGTTACCGTAACCATTGCGATACCCGCCGCAAGAACGCCTCTCATTTATGTTCCCAATGTGTTCTCTATCATGAGCGACAATCTCGAAAACAAAAGGCTATTCGTGTTTGGACAAAATATAGCCTGGTATTTACCATCTATGACCGATGGGGCAAGAAAGTGTACGAGTCGCAGGACGCAAGCAATAAGCTTCGCGTCGACGGCGAATGCTGCGCGTATACTGAAGGGTGGGATGGTACATTTAGAAACTCAAGCAAAATTTTAAACGGATCTGTGTTCGTTTATATATTAAAAGGGGAATTTGAAGATGGGGCAGCATTTAATGAGTCGGGAAACATTACACTTATTCAATAATTAGATGATCAGTTTAAATAGTATTTGCAAGGATAGACTAAAGGATTTCACCTTTGGAAAAAAGGGATTCATGGTCGGGGTATTCATGCTATTGGTTAGCATAACATCGGCACAGCTTGTAGTCGATAACTCAGTCCCTTACAACGATGTCCAATACTTGATTGAGAATGTGTTTTTTGAAGCGGGAGTTAACATATCCAATATTTCGTACTTTGGAGTACCCGAGGCAATAGGTTTTTTTGATGGAACAGCCTCGAATTTAGGATTGGATAGCGGACTGGTTATGTGTACCGGGGACATCTCCATGCTTCCCGGTCCCAATGTGAACTGGGGCATAACGCTTAACGCACCAGGGTGCCCATGTCCAGGTGATCCTGACTCCCTATTGGATACACTTTCTGGCGATCCTACATCTGATGCAGCGATACTTAAGTTTGATTTTATCCCCTATGGGGACAGTATTATTTTTGAATATGTATTTGGTTCTGAAGAGTATCAAGAATTCGTATTATTACCGTTTTGGAATGATGTTATGGCCATGTTTCTTTCAGGTCCAAAACCATCAGGAGGAAACTATAATAATGAAAACATTGCACTGGTTCCAGGAACATCGTTGCCTGTGAGTGTTCTCACGGTAAATCATTTGCTGAATACTCAGTATTACGTTGAAAACGACACGTTTTTTGCCCCACCTCCAGCAGGACTAACAATTGAACTGGATGCTTTTACTGTACCACTTACAGCCTCCGCGTCGGTCATTTGTGGAGCAACGTATACGCTGAAAATAGGAATTGCAGATGCAGGAAATGACAATCTAGTTGAGTCAGCGGTATTTTTAAAGGCCAGGAGTTTTGGTGCTCCAGGAAATTCCACCTTGAATTTGGCTACTACGTACTTTACAGGCAGTTCAGATTCATCCCTGATTGAGGGCTGTGGTTATGTGGACCTTACATTAACGCGAGCAGCCTCCCTCTCTGATAGTATGCAGATAGCGGTGAGCTACTCTGGTGTTGCGGTAAACGGAGTTGATTATAATCTCGTACCTGACACCATAGTTATTCCGGCGAACTCCTCATCCTATACGATGCAGATCAATCCAATATTGGACTTTGTACTAGAGGGAAATGAGGATATAACAATCGTATTTACGGCTGTGTTGAAGGATTCTCTTGATTCGATATGCAATCCGAATGTGGTTCTTTCTGTAGACTTGATAATAAGTGACTTGCAGACAATGGAACTAAACATTTCACCTGATATCTATTTAGATTGTCCGGGAGATACGGCTATGGTATATGCCTTTTTAACGAATGCCCTGGGTGGTGCTGTTTTAACTTGGAACACCGGTCTGATTGATACGGTGAATCTCGATTCAAGTTCCTTTGGTGTAAGTCCCACGACCACTACCGAATATATTGTTACGGCCACAGATTCTTGTGGTACTCAGGTGATAATCGATACGGTGACAGTTTTCTCTGCTAATTCGCAAGCGCTTGCGCTAAATCTCAGTGATACGACAATGTGCCAGAGCGAACCTGTTAATATTGTTCCAGTTATTAGCGGAGGCGATGGGAGCTATACCTATGTCTGGTCAACCGGCGATACTACAATGTCAGTAGTCGTTGTGCCTGGAACTGACTCCGTATACAGCCTCGTGGTCACTGATGGGTGCGGTGCAACAATTACAGGGCAGTCGCAGATTACTATTTCGACAGCTCTTACCGCTGCCTTTACCTATGTAACTACATCTGCAGGTGAGCTCATACTCACGAATACATCAACGGGTGAATCAACGTATTTATGGGAGTTGGGAGACGGAACAACATCGTCGCAAGAAAACCTAACACATACTTATAGTCAAGCTGGAACGTATTCCGTCACTCTAACTGTCTATAATCAAGATAGCTGCATGGATGAGGTGACCTACACGGTAGATATCATCACAAAACATCAGTTTTATGTGCCTAACATTCTCAACTTAAATAGCCTGAATCAAGACAATAACCGGCTCTATGTATTCGGTGAAGGGATTGAAACGCTCTCTTTTACGATCTATGACAGGTGGGGGAGTATTGTTTACGAATCGTCCGATGCCAGTACAAGATTGCGGGATGACGGCCTGTGCTGCGCCTACGGTGAAGGATGGGATGGCACCTATAATAATGCTGGGGAAACCCTAAACACATCCGTTTTTGCCTATATAGCAGTAGGCACATTTACAAATGGAGAAGAGTTCAAGGAACTGGGAAATATCACTTTAATTAAATGAGATATCATGAAAACAACAATAGATATGAAAATTCATAAAAAAGTATTGACACTTTGTTGCATCCTTTTATTTTGTAAGGGTTATGCTCAGGACATTCATTTTTCGCAATTCTATCAGGTACCACAATTGGTCAACCCATCCCTTACAGGTGTATTCAACGGAGATTTCAGAGGGATAATAAACTATAGAGATCAATGGAACAATCTTGCACCATATAAATCGTATAGCCTAGGCCTTGATGGGCGCATTTTTAAGAAAAAACTCAATGATAAATTTCTTGGGGTCGGCTTGTTTGTCTATCAGGATACTGATGGAGATTCCAAGCTAAGCACTACACAGGTCAACCTATCCATCTCCAGTGTAATTATTATTAATAAATCACACAATATAGCAGCTGGGATACAAGGGGGATTTGCCCATAGAAAACTGGACGAGACGGATTTGCGTTGGGGCGCCCAGTACAATGCTAGTGGCTATGCTCCCCACATCGCCTCAGGTGAATCAGGTGTGTATCAAAATAATTCCTTTGGTGATGTGGCTTTTGGCATTTCGTGGAACTACGGTAAAAAGTCTATGAATATGTCTAGCAACAACCATCTTGGCGCTAATGCAGGCATTGCAATGTATCACTTGAATACACCCAAGCAAGGCTTAAATCTGGAAAAGCTGCACAGGGAGTTTGTCGGGCATGCAGAGTTGAATATTGGAATAAAAAACACCTCTTTTTCTCTCATCCCCTCATTTCTTTATTTACAGCAAGGGCCGTTGAGTGAGGTAAATGCTGGGGCCATGTTGCGCTACACCATAAAGGAGGAATCTAAATACACAGGGCTCCTAAAAGAAACTGCCGTGCTCCTGGGTGCTTATTACAGGATTGGTGATGCTTTTATACCCTGTTTTATGTTCGAAATAGCCAGTTATGCGCTGGGAATATCTTATGATATTACTACATCGGGGCTAAATGATACAAGTAAAGCTACCGGCAGTATTGAAATATTTTTTCGCTATATAACGCCGAATCCTTTCAAGTATGGGAAAGGAACAAAATATACGCCCATGTTATAGTGTTTGAATGACTCATTCAACCCTTGAATTGCGTGTCATTTAATGCTGGAATTATCAATACTCATTCTTTTGCACCTATGAATTAGGAATAAAAAAACAGAGCATATTTCTATTTTATTCTCAACCTGCTCTCTCCCCTTCCCTGACAGCAACGCTTTTGCGTTGGACTGTTGTTTCACGATATTTTCTAACTCCCAAAGATGGCGGAGAAAATGCCGCTTCCACCCGGGTTGTCTTAATTTAAAAATCCAAGTAAGTAAGTATGTGTATCTTTAGAACGAGCCCCTACACCACAACCCATGAAAACACTTCTTCTACCAGCACTGCTTGTTCTATGCATCAGCACCCAGTCGTTTTGCCAGAGCGATAAAAAAGTATTGATTATCGGAATTGACGGATGCAGGGCCGATGCCCTGGAGCTTGCCCAAACTCCCAATATTGATGGATTGATTGCTAACGGGATTTACAGCCCGAATGCACTGAACGAGGACATCACCATTAGCGGGCCAGGCTGGTCGGCGATTCTTTGTGGTGTTTGGTCTCCAAAACACCTGGTTACGGGCAACATTTTTACGATTAATGATTACGAAAATTACCCCTCCATATTCAGGCATGCAGAAGAATTTGACTCCACTATCAATACGCTCTCTATATGCCATTGGGACCCCATTAACGATTATATTGTCCAAAACTATGTCGACTTCAAGCTCAACGTATCTACCGATGCAGAGGTCAGTAGCCAGGCCGCAAGCTACATCAGTGCGAAT
>DTRI01000183.1 GCA_012966015.1 Flavobacteriales bacterium
AAATAACCTGCGCTATTACGAAGAAAGGCTGCACATGGTTATTCAGATAGTCAAATCTGAGTGTTATCCTGTTAAACCTCTGCGCATATCCGCCAATGCATCTAATATTTGCTGCAGATTTTCTGTGTTAACCGAATCTGTTCCAGCCAATGTATTATAGACTACAAGAATGCGATTGAAACCCTCAATAACATTTGCAAATTCTTTCTCGTCTTTATACTCGCTTAGGAATTTGAGAAGATTTACAAGGTGAAGCTTTTGCTCATAAACCTGATTGGCTAGCTCTGGGCTATCAGCTAGCTTTTCAGAATGGAGTAACATGTTCACTGTAATATGTTGACTTTCCAACCAGCTTCCTGCCGAGATTAGCCCCATAGTTTTAAGTTGCTCATTGGTTGCTAAATATTCTTCCATAGCGACAAATGCATCATCAATGATTACCATCGCTGAATCAGTGTTTCCCGTGTTCGTTTCAAATCTTTTGCTAGCTACCTTATCGAGAATATTCGCAAAACCCAGCTTCTGAGCAAGTTCCCTGGAAGCGGCAAAGTACCTTATGCTTTGCTGCTGCTGTTCATACACAGTAAAGTATCCCATATCGGCCATATAGATGCCATAATTTAAGGCGATTGAGGAAGATGCTGTATATTTTCCACGATTTTCTACTGGATTTGCCAAATTATCATGAAAATCGACTCCTGCTTTTTTAAGCGTGTGAAAAGTTTGTAGAGGCGAAGGAATATTGGCAATGAAGGTGTGAAATTTAAAATCAGCCAATTCGTCTATTATCACGTCTGACACATCATCGACCATTCCGTCAGTCATAACTGCCTCACCATTTTTATCCGCTGCATCGATTTCCTGCTCAATGTTACAGGCCATTATAAACATAGAAGCACAGAAGGCAGTTGTCAAGTATCCAATTATTTTCATGAGTTTCATTTTGAAGGGTTAAATATATATATATATAAAACCAAAACATATTATTCATAATGAGTTAGGCGTTATAGCGAATTCCATAAATCCGTAACTTGGCTATTTAAAAGCTGAGGATATGCAACAGGTAGAAGGTAAATTTTCATGATTAGATATAGCTGGAAAAAACCTCACGAAATTGGTGGCGGAACCATCACGTTGCCTGTATTATGAAGAGAGTGTACAGATATTATTTGATAATCAGATGCACCCTGAGAGAACCGAGGTGGAGCTTTTCAATATTATTTGTACTCCTTTTCCCGATTATTGAATGGTAGCTGAATAAGAGGATGCTCTTTATACAAAATCTGTTTTTTACACGTTTATTAGAAACTATGACAAATAAAATTTTCAGAATCCGGATTCAAGTGTAACTTTGTATATAAACTGATATTTTTCTGTGAAGAAAATGGGAACAGTTGCGAGCGATATTATAAAGGAGAGTGGTGAAGAATGCTATCTGATTGCTTTAGAAGGCAATAAGCAAGCTATAGTAGAGGGCATGGCCTCGTTTGAATCAGGAGGGCCAGGAGATCTTGTTGTATTGCCGAATAGGGAGGCACTCAATAAAATGAATGGGAGAACATTTGCGGCCGTTGTCATACCCAAGGAATTAGAGAAAGAAGCCCCCAGATTTCCCGATAAGACGGCGGTTTTTGTTAGCACAGCTGTTGAGCTCAGTCATGCCCTGCTTAAACAGAAGCTGTTTACACATGACTATTCGAAAGTTGGATGGAAGAAGGTCCACGCTTCTGCAGTGATTCACAATAGTGTAAAAATCCCAGCATCCACTACCGTAGGCCCGGGAGCGGTTATTGAAAAAGGAGTTGTAATCGGTAAAAACTGCAGAATTATGGCCAATTCGGTAATTGAGCATAATGCTGTAATCGGTAGTAACGTACAAATCCATCCCGGTGTCATTATTGGTTGGGATTGTGAGATTGGAGATGAGTGCAGTATCCTATCCAATTCGGTGATTGGTGGTGATGGGTTTGGATTTTCTCAAGATCAACATTTCAATCATCATAGAATACCACAAACCGGAAATGTAGTAATAGGAAAGAAAGTCACTGTGGGCGCAGTAAACACCATTGACCGCGGTACCTATGGCTCCACGATAGTTGGAGAGGGATGTATCATGGGTAGTTTATGTCATATTGGCCACAACGTTACCTTGGGGAAGAATTGCATTATGACTGGTGGGTTTCTTTGCGGAGGATCATGTACCTTGGGTGACAGAGTTGTTGCGAGTGGTGGCGCTATGCTGAAAGACCATCTAAATATATGTAGTGATGTTTATCTGTTACACCGGGCTGGTGTCGTTCACGATATTACCAAACCTGGAGTTTACGCCGGGTCACCGGTATTGCCAATGCCCAAGTATGTAAAAAGCAATGCCATCTACGCGCAGCTGGATGAAATGCGCCAGAAGCTTCGTGAACTTACTGGCCAAAAGTCTCTTAGTAGTAACTTATCAGGTTCATCGGGTTCACAATACTAAGCTTTAATTGGCCGTAATTTGCTGCAATTTTGTACCTTTGCCCGCTGATTGAAAAAGAGCACCACCACCGTATTCTAATATTATATTCACAACGATTTAATTAACAAAAACTTAGCAGCTTGATTCCCAGCAGAAAAAGCAAAAAAAGTTCAATAATGTGTCACAATATTGAATTTGCTGTGTCTGTATAGAGAGACTTAAGCAAAGCTTAAGTCATAATGTGGAATTGAATTGAATTGAAATGAAGAGTGAGTTAGAAAAATTGTTGGGAAAAAACCCTGTTGCCATCGTAGGAATGGCATCTATGTTCGCCGGGGCTAAGAATCTGGAAGAGTACTGGGAAAATATAGTTGATGGTGTAGATTGTATTACAGAGGTTCCTGACTCCAGATGGAGTATTGAAGACTACTACGATCCGGATCCTTTAGTACCGGATAAAACGTATTGTAAAGTTGGTGGATTTCTCCCCGATATCGATTTTAACCCGATGGAATTTGGGTTACCCCCTAATATTTTAGAAGTTACAGACGCCTCTCAATTGCTCGCTCTCTTAGTGGCAAGAGATGCACTCATAGATGCAGGATATGCCCCGGGTTCTGACAAATTCAGTGCGGCGGTCAAGGAAAAGACCGGTGTTGTGCTGGGTGTTGGCGGAGGCCAGAAACTTATTACACCGCTAACTGCACGCTTACAATACCCTGTTTGGAGAAAGGCACTTCGTGCAAGCGGCATTCCCGAAGATGAAATTGAAGGGATCATCGAGAAAATAAAAACCGCA
>DTRI01000184.1 GCA_012966015.1 Flavobacteriales bacterium
CTGTCAGAAGGAAGGCTTGTTCCTAGCGAACCATACTTTGGAAACTCAGGGTCACTTAAACCATATATAGCATTTTGAATCGTAAGATTAGCTTCACCCATGTTTTGAACGTTTCCCGTACCGTAATACAGCCGTAAGAGTCCGTCCACGTATATAGTGTCAAATAGAACACTTTCATCTATTGTTGCCAAAATTCGTTGAAAATTTCTATTGTCTTTTTCAAATGTTGCCGGATCAGAGTATAATAGCTTCTTTTCCCCTAAGGTGCCTGCAGCTGCGGCGCTTTTTAAAAGATTGACTTTCCACACCCTATTATTAATGTCAGCAAAATAAACAAGTGCGCCAGCTCCCATGTTTACTTTAGTAGAAGAGTCGTTGGTAATGACTGTCAAGTCCCCTGGAATAGAATTTGGAATATCAAGATCGCCTCCTGGTATATTAATTTTTTTTGCAATTGATCCATAGTAATAATCGCTGCCGGCTAGTGAGGTAAAATTCTCCAAATGAATTAAATATATTGCAGAGCCATTGTTGCAATCTGAGGCGCCATTATATCCTGCGCCAATTATTGCTACCCAACGCCTACTCCCATCTTCTAAATCCAGAAGATTAATATCCGGCTTTCCCCAAGCTTGGGCTAATGCTGAGTAATCGTATCGCAATGTTTCTTTTGCGGCGCTAAAATCAACTGTATTGTCTATTCCGCAGCTCGCCGCTTGAAACACAACTGCCCCCAGATCATGGGCTTCATTTGTGCTATTGGGGTTTTCCGAATCTGCTGCTTGCTGTCTGCTGACATCAGTAAATGTATTGCCTGATATAGATTCATAATTCATAATTTCCGAATCAATTTGAATAACGCATGTTTGAGGGCAATTGGTATTGCTATAACCAGAAGCGTCATCAACAGTTATTGTTGTGTCAGTAGCAGTGATATCAGCGGTTAGGGTTGCTATAGGGGTTACATTTGGTATCTCGTAGGTAGTCGTTTTCTTATATGTCCGCTGAGTTGAGGTAATCAAACAGTTGGTTCTTGTGTAAACTGTGTGCCATAGAACGGCTTTTTTGAAACTTGATGATGTGTCATTTTCTATAGTAAATAAATGCATTGGCTTTTTCACGTCTGTTATGTCAAGAGCAGTATAGGAGTTCCCGCCTCTTCCAAGAGGAATAACAGCAATCGTTTTCCACGTTGGCACAGAACACCCGTCATCGAGTGTAAAAATATCTTTTACAACAGCTGTTCCGTCCACACCGTACATGCTGCTTGCGACAGATTGTTTAGAGCTGACATCCAGCACGACGGCGTCCACTAGATGCTTAGCCGCAGTTGATCCATTAAATCCTCGGGTGCCTCCTGTGAGTTCCGTATTAGTTTTGCTTGTATAATACATGTATTCATCGTCAATGCGCACAACTCCAGAACTTGGGAATTGAGAAGCATCAAGAACAGTTAAAGTAGTATCGCTCTCGTTGATAATATCCGGTTCATCTAGGTTGGTTGTTTTTCTTGCACTGAGTGTTGTTTCAAATTTATTCAATAGGCTTGGCGGCACAAACGCCCACTCCTCAATTCCCGATCCATAATTAAATGCATGCACCATACTGCCATTTGACCCCACGAGCACAATTTTATCGCGATTTTTATGAAATTCCTTAAAAGTATTGTAACCTTTAATAAATCTATACTTCGTTTCACTATGTTCAGCATAAGCAAACGCTGGATCTGAAGGAGGCTCAACAATGACTGGCTTGGAATGATAAATGTCGAATAGTTTGTAACTATTCACTTTTGTGACTGTATTAATAAATGTGCCGCGTGATTCTTTGATGCAGGAATCTGTTTCTGTATTATAGGCTAAAGGACTGTTTGTAATGGTCGCCAAAGATTCTGTGCAATTTTGATTTTCATCATAAGCATCCCAGCCTCTTTGATAATTTATAAGGCTTCTAACATCCCTTTCATCACATAGAGGGCTAACGCACATGTAATCAACCAATAATGAGGCGTTGTCAGGGTGAAAATTATTAAGAAATTTGGGCGTCCCATCAGAATACTGGTTTAGCTTATCACTATCTTCCCTAGGTATTTCTAATGACCCACCCGTATCTTCTATGGTGAAGATTTTTCTTGCGGTTGGCAGTGTATTGTTCAGTTGATCGTGCGCTCTCCACAGAGGCGTTTTAGTAACAATGCCCTGTTGAATTTCATATTTGCTTAATTGGCCTACCCAAGGAGCACTTTCTTTGTAATCAAATGTTGCTTGAATGACGTATGTTTTTTCTGTTCCCTGGGAGTAATCCAAGTCAATGGAGGGAGAGGCAAAGGTAAGCTTTGCGGCAATTGATGATCTAAGGGCTTCCCGCAATTTTTGCACAAGGCTGTCCTCATCAGAGGCAAACATAACCCCAGGTTTTTGAGGATTAGGAGGAATTTCAGCAGGGCCCGTGCCCCCTGCTACAGCAAGGTCATGCACTTTGGTGCTTTGTTCTGTAGATGACCCAATGGCAACGACGAACGTTTTAACATTTTCAGGTCCGCTAAGCAGATTACCAACAGGGGTCTGTGCTTGAGTAATTTTATTTGACGTGCCGCTTCCTAACATCAAGACATTAAAATTGTTTTGGCATGCGGTTGTGTTGGCCTGCACTGGAGTATCCAAGCTTTTTTTCTCCCACGTTGGAGAACCACTCTTATTAAAAACCCAAGAGCTATAGTTGCCCCTCCAATAATTCTTAGAGACATTGCAGCCTAAATGAGAGCTAAGAGATCCTTTGGGATTGTTTAAATTTTTTTCCATGTATTTAGCGAGAATTGATTTTCCTTTGTCATTAATTGGCGCAAATATTCTTGGTTTAATGGATGTATTAAACACCAGCAAACCAAATTGGGCACTTTCATTAATTTCGGCATCATTAATTATTGTTTTGATGGCAGCCAATGCGACTTGCAGTTTAGTTTTTTCACCAGTTTCAAATGTTTTTACAAATTCTCCGTCAGTTGTTATTTCTTGAATGCGCCTATTGTCGGTATCAGCTATATAAATATTTCCAGTGGTCGGGTCGGGGGCGCCTCCCCATGCGTTTTTAAATTTAAGAGGCCCTTTGCCCTCTCCTTTGCCGTACCGTGTTATTAAGTTTCCATTAGCAGGATTTATTTTACAAACTTTGCCTCTTCCTCTTTCAGTGACAAACAGGTATCCTTCTGAATATGCAGTCATCTCTGATTGTTTGCATGTAGTAT
>DTRI01000185.1 GCA_012966015.1 Flavobacteriales bacterium
CCATCTTTAAAGATATGAGATCCCATTTTCTGCATTTGATTTTGAAGAATTGTTTGAAGCTGTGTCAATTCCCTTGCCTGTACTGCGCGGCCAGGATGAAACAATAATTTAAAATAATTTTTATCTTCTAAAAAATCATCAAGATATGGCTTACGAGATAGATTCATCGGCATTTGTGATTGTATCCTTATTGTTTAATATCTATATTTATAACTCAAAAACAATTTTAAAATTTTCAACTTGAGAATCGCTTCGAGAAACAGACGGAGAAATGTTTTCATGATATATAATGTCTCCAGAATACTTGGCAACCCCATTATACATTGTTGCTTCATTCGGGGCAATGGTTGTTCCAGATGGATATGTATAAGAAGCAAGATTTGCACTAGAAACTTTAATATTTGTTGCCCCTGCCGTAATCACATCTCCATGTGTAAAATCTCCGCGAACATCAGTAACAGTAATATATTGTTCGGTGGCAGACCCATCAACACTCCAAATGGTTGCAGTCGCTCCTGTGTTTGCGTTTGTAATCGTTGCATCCTTTTTAAAATCTTGGGCTCCACCCATCGTAGGAACTGGATGAGCAAAATACATTGTAGTTCTGGAATCATATGAAGGACTTGATGCTGGCATATTTTTAGAAAGTTCTGCGCCCATCACGATTCCAATTTGTCTTATGGTTCCGTCTGGGCCAGCATATTGACCATTTCCATAATTATCAGCTTTTGCTCTTGGCGTTCGGGCAGAGATAATTAAATATTTTGCATTTAATTCTGATGCAGGATTGTTTCCATGCCCTCCAAATGGAGATGTATATACATTTACGGTTGCGCCAGATCCGTGTGGTGCTGCGGCATAGGCCCCATTGACTGTCGCGACCATTGTTCCAGAAGAATTTGTATAATTTCTTCCCGAACTCAAAACAGAAATTGATACAAGATTTCCTTGTCCATTTACTTCGCCAATCCCTACAAATCCAGATCCACCTTTATCTCCTTCTATTTCAATTTTGGGCCCAATAAGAATTTTATCTCCGGGGGACATTGTTTCTAATGGAGGATTTTCTAAAGTAAAAGTTTGAACTTTATTTATATTTTGATTGCTTTTGATTGTTCTAAATTGTCCCGTACTCAATCCGGTAGTCACATACAAAACACTATTGGCATAAAAATTGTCCGTCGAAGAAATTCCAGTTTGATTCCAAAGACTCCATTCATTTGTCGAGTATGTGGAATGATAATCTCCCCATTTTGATGGATCATCTTCTCCATACACAAAACCCAATGGCGTATTTGACGCAAGCATTATTTGATTTGTTCCGGCCGTATACAAAACAACATTGATTCCCGTAATTTTATTAACTGAAGCTCCTGGCCCACCGTCAATAAAAGTTGCAAAAGAACCCACGCCAGCAAAACATCCATCAGTCAAAGAAACTCCAAGGGTTCCAGTCGAAAACCCACTTCCCCGATAAGACTGTCCTGTGCCAATGGTATTATTTGCCGGAATTGTTGCATTCAAAATCGACCCATCAATCGCAGCCGCTCGAACAGAATAATCTGTGAACGAAACCGGAAGAAAACTATCGGTTGCAAATTCATAAAATTCTATGTCTGGGATGGTAAACATATATTTCCAAACATATCCATCAGGTTCCTTTTCTCTGGAAATTCCCATATTTTTATTAATGGGTTTTGATGTGGACGGAGAATCTCCATTGGTGTCAAGACACTTGTATACATCTCTATTTAATGATCCTGCAAGAACATAATATACATCCGAAGGATTTTCATTATATTTCACATAAGTTGTTCCAGATGTCCAATCATATCTTTTAATTCCTAATCGAATGTCCCTGCCAGTAATGTGAGAAATTCCTATCATAGAATCCCAAATGGCTCTTTGTGAAGATATACTCGATTCTATAGACGGAATACTGGCTGGACTAGAATCCCATGCAGAATCTCCGCTGCCAACATAAAAATATGCAGACCCGCTAGCAAAAAACGCAGCCGCGCCGGCCGCAGAAGATGTACTAAATGAATTTGTTATTAACGTTTTATTGTATTGCGATGATGCCAAAGAATTCTCCCGTCAAATATCCCTTTTATTTATAATACATTTTTAATATGGCGTATTATTTGCGCCAATTGCTGGTGGTGTCTGATATTTATATGGATGATCTCCAGAACCATCCTTATGAATCAGATCATCCTGAATACCATATTTGTGCGCCAAGTATCCTTCCACAAGTGCAATTTGTGTATTTGAAAGCTGTCGATTATACCATACAATCTCGGAAATGTCTCCATCAAAAAAATCATTAACATAAGATACAGATTGATAATTTTCTTTCCGCTGATACCCAAAAGAAAAAGTTGCATTATATGCAAGCTGTTGGTCAAGGTCTAATCGGTCATTGGTCAAATCTGAGGGAAGATTCTCATGAATAGAAGAATTTCGTGAAGCAAAATATAATGAACTGTCTCCCCAACGGCGACCATTGTGATGTAATGTCAAAAGATCATAATCAGTAAATGCCGTTGCATTTTCAGATATTCCAAAAATGCCAAAAGAAGTATTGGTTCCTGGCTGGGGAAGCCCAGAACCTTCTGGCGTATTAAGGGAATCGCGATTTCCATCTCCATCATAATCGGGTGCAGCATATACCCCATAATCCAGAGTTCCATGTCCGGTTGTATTTGATGCGTGAGTGGAAAGAAATCCAGTATTAGAAGAAAGATTATTCAGAAATTGTGGGGGTTTGTGTGATCCTAGAATACGAAGATCATATGCACCCGTTGTCATTCCGCCACTTTCATCTGCACTTGTGGCTCCTGTCTGAAAAAATGAAAGACTATTACCCATAAAGAGTAAATTGAAGAAGACTTCCGTGCCGGCCGGGTAGGTGGAGCCAGACCAGTTCTCGGCAAAAAGGAAGTTCCTGAAGCCGAGCCCCCCGAGGTCGAAGCTGCTTGTCCATGTTCCGGTATCAGAGCCAATAGTAAAGGTTTTTATAGAAGCGTCCGCCGCGTATGCTAGCAATTCAGGAGTCTCTTCAAATTGAATATTCCCCTGCGTGCCGCCGCCGACGAGGGGCTGATGCAAAGGTGCGGTGAATGTTCCTCCTGAATCAGAATAATTAGTAATATCGACCTTTAAATTTGTTCGCGCAACAACAAATCCGGTGAACTGATTGGCAATTGGTCTGGACACAGTATTTGTCGCCGGAGAA
>DTRI01000186.1 GCA_012966015.1 Flavobacteriales bacterium
CAATGGCGATGCTCACAAGGAGTCTTGTACAAACAATTGAGACTGAAATCGCCATAACAACAAGCAATGTAAACGATCTTGAGATACCGCTGGTATTCGGTGCAAATCGCAAAACAGGATCGTTTTTGCCCCAAGAACCAACATATCAGGAATCAAATAGAGCTTGCTAAAAAGAAAGCGTTCAACAAGACAAAAAAGAGCATTTTTTTTGCCAAAAGATAGAGAGTTTTGCTTCCCAAGAAGTTCGCTCACCCTTTCTCGCGGACTTCTTGGGAAGCAAAAGGAGCGACATTCTCATCAAATAAAGATAAAAGAATAAATACTTGATTGTTGAAAAGCAGAGATTCCGATGTTGAGACCAACGGAACCTCTACAGGTCATCGTAAATTCAACATAGAACGACAACCCAGGCGTTTTATCACCAGTTTTCGAGGCCTTGTCCACTCTACAGAGTGAGGGCTGTGCAAGATTCTCATCGCCTTTATAATTGCGCACGCTGTCGAAAACTGGTCATCATATGTAGGACATGTGACCGTGGTCATCGATATTGCTTGGATGATTGCAGTCAAATTCGCAGAAGAGAGAGCCAAAAGAGGGCGGAACAGAAATATCAAAAAGGTAGGCAAGGAAAGCGAAAACATGCAGCTCGTCAGCAGCGTTATCGAGAGCGTTGCACCATCAAAAAAGCAGAACTTGAAAAAAAAGTGACGGATCAGGGTTCACCATCTCCTGCGGAAAAAGTAAAAGATCCAGCCCCCCGCATCATCAATTCAACAAGGGGGAAGGAGAAAAAAAATGTATCCATGTCACAAAAAAAGGATCAACATCGATCCACCATTGCAAAAACATTTTGCCATTATTGTGGACAACCGAGTTGTGGTTGGCTGCGTCGGGAGTTTTTGGGCTGGAGAACTGCTTATCGACAGTTTCGTCCCTCAAAAAAGCAAAAAAACACAGCAAAACGCATGCAACATGAATGAATATGACCAAACTGGGAGGGAATCATGATTCCAGAACAGCTTCGCCATCAAATACTCCGTCTTCATTTCGTCGAAGGCTGGAAAATCCACACCATCGCGACTCAAGTGGGTATTCACCACAGCACTGTACGACGGGTGCTTGAACAAAACGGGCTTTCACCCAAAATAGCCAAACGCCCATCTCTTGTTGATCCTTTTCTGGGGTTGATCCATGACACCTTGGAAAGATATCCAACATTGCCAGCCAGCCGTCTCTTTCGCATGTGCCAGGAGCAAGGTTACAGCGGGAAAGAGCCGCATTTTCGCCGCATCATTTCCCGTCTTCGTCCTCGCAAACCAGCAGAAGCCTTTCAACGCTTATCTACACTTCCAGCAGAACAGGCCCAGGTGGATTGGGCGCATTGCGGTCAGGTTCAGGTTGGGCGAGCTACACGATTATTGTCTGCATTTGTTATGGTGTTGTCCTATTCAAGGATGACATTTGTTCGCTTCTTTTTTGATCAGCGATTGGGCAATTTTATGGTGGGTCATCAGGATGCTTTTGAAGACTTTGAAGGCGTTCCGAGAATTATCTTGTATGACAACCTCAAGACAATGGTGGCAGCGAGAAGAGGCGATGCCATTCGCTTCAATCCAACCATGCTTTCTTTTGCAGGGCATTACCGCTACGAGCCTCGACCTGTTGCGCCTTATCGAGGGAATGAAAAAGGACGAGTTGAGCGACGCATTCGTGATTTGAGAAGCAGTTTTCTGGTTGCTCGTCAATGGAAGAGCTTGGATGAGATCAATACAGCTGTCCACAACTGGTGTCATGAGCTTGTCGCCCAACGAAAACATCCAACAGAACCCGCTTTTACGGTTATGCAGGCTTGGCAACAAGAAAAAGACAAGCTGTTATCCTTACCTGCCAATCCTTTTCCTGCTTTTGATCGCATTGAAGTCAAGGCAGGAAAAACACCCTACATTCGGTTTGATAAAAACGATTACAGTATTCCCCATACAAAGGTGAGGCGAATACTTGTTGTCCAGGCGACCCCAAAACGAGTTCGTATCATCGATGGAAATGATGAAATCGCCAACCATTTGCGAAGCTTTGACAAGGGTGCAGTGGTGGAAGAGACTGCCCATCTTGCCGCATTGACTGCTCAAAAACGTAAGGCGAGAGCAGAACGCGGCAAAGATCGTCTTCGTCGGGCAACCCCTTCAAGTATTCCTTTTTTAGAAGAGGCCGCCCATCGCGGACATAATGTGGGTTCAGCGACGGCTTCGTTCTTGCGCTTATTGGATAGCTGGAAGGAGAAAGAGCTGGAGAAGGCCATTTGTATTGCGATGAAAGCAGATCGTTTTCATGTTGCAGCGGTGAAACAGATCCTTGAAGAGCAAGCCCAGCGCCAGGGAACACCACCGCCTTTACCCGTTGTCTTACCTGATAATCCCAATGTTCGCGATCTTCATGTGCAGGATCACGATCTCAATAACTATGACCTTTTCGGAGGGAACAATGATAAGTAATGTTCAAAAAGAACAGCTTGAAGCCCTTCGTTTTTATGGTGTTCTTGCCCATCTTGATGATCTCCCTGCCGGCAACTGGCTTCCATGGCTTCTTTCCGTTGAGAACTCCGAACGTCAAAAGCGTAGTTTAGAGCGACGAATAATCAGTGCCAAGCTTGGTCGTTTTAAGCTGATGGCCGATTTCGATTGGAGGTGGCCGGACCATCTTGATCGCGCTCAACTTGATTCTTTGTTTGCCCTGGATTTCCTTTCTTCTGGTTCCAATCCTATTTTTGTTGGTCCAAATGGTGTTGGGAAGACGATGTTAGCCAAAAATCTTGCCTATCGGGCACTTCTTGGCGGTCACACCGTTCGTTTTACGACAGCGAGTGTGATGCTGAGCGAACTTTCTGCCCAGGATGGCGCGAGCGGTCTTCATCGTCGTTTGGGGCTTTATGTTCGTCCCCGTGTACTTGTGATCGATGAAATCGGCTACCTTTCTTATGGTAATCGTCATGCAGATCTTCTTTTTGAGGTGATTACACGGCGGTACAATGAGGGCAACAAACCGATAATTGTAACCACGAATAAGCCGTTTCGGGACTGGTCGGAAACCTTTCCCAATGCCACTTGTGTGGTGACGCTTGTCGATCGGCTTGTTCATCGTTCAGAAATTGTGCAGATCAAAGGGCAATCCTTTCGACTAAAAGAAGCCAAAGAAGCGGCAGCGATAAAGATAACGAAACGGCAAAA
>DTRI01000187.1 GCA_012966015.1 Flavobacteriales bacterium
TCATTGTACAATTAAAGTTATTACAAAAAAACTAAAAATATCGTTTCTGATTGGCCTGAGCATTATTATTGTATTGCTGCTGAGCTATGGCGCATTCCGAACTGCCACCGTACAAACGTATGTAACACAAAAAATTGCCGGGTACTACGCCGATGAATGGAACACAGCCGTTTCTATTGGTGGTGTTGATATAGATTTCTTTACCACTATAATTCTTGAGAACTTATATATTGAGGACTTACATGGTGATACGCTCATCTATTCCGAATTTATAAAGGTCGACCTCGGTGAAATTAGTAGGGAGGAAAAGAATTTGAGGTTGCGCAAAGTCACCTTTGAAGGGACTCACTTCAATTTAGTCAAGTACGAGGGTGAGGATTTTATGAATCTTAAGTTTTTGACTGACGCCTTCGCTTCGGACGATTCTTCCAGTGGAAATTGGATAATTAGCATTGATAAAATACACCTTCTCAATTCTCATTTTAGGTGGCAAAATCAAAATAGGATTTGGATGAGAGAAGGAATTAATTTTCAAGACCTGGATATTCGAGAAATTAATGGAGACATACACGATATGTCTGTGGCCAACGATACTATCCAAGCGTCAATCCTTTTATTGTCGTGTATTGAGCAATCCGGATTTGAGCTGCGCAAGCTCAATTCCCGTGTAAAGGTCTCTTCGACAGGGATGGACATGGAAAGCTTGCAAATTAAAACCCGATCTAGCAGTGTTAACGGAACGCTGTCTTTTAGGTATTCCGGTTATCTGGATTATCTCGATTTTACCGACAGTGTAATGATAACCTCTGAATTCGATAAGTCGGAAATCAGTGTAGCTGATGTAGCCTACTTTGCACCGGTTTTAAAGGGCATTGCTTACAATATTGAGCTAGATGGGAAAGTATATGGTAAGATCAGTAAGTTGAAAGGGAAAAATATCACACTGAAATTTGGTAGAAGCAGTGAGCTCATCGGAGATTTTAGTTTAACAGGGCTACCGAAGGTTCAGGAGACTTTTATTCATTTTAAGGTGGTGGAGCTCAACACCTATGCCGCCGATTTAAGGACTGTTCCTATTCCACCATTTGAATTTAACAAGAGGTTCAAAGTTCCTGTGGTGTTCGAAAAGATGGGTAATGTGAGGTTCCATGGAGACTTTACCGGGTTTTATGATGACTTTGTTGCGTATGGAGATTTTCATACCAGCATAGGATTGATATCCTCGGATCTCTCTTTGAAGAAGGATACGACAACGGGCAAGGTACTCTACGTCGGAAATCTTAAATCTCCGGGAATAAATGCAGGCACCTTTCTGCAATTAGATGATTTTGGTATGGCGGCCTTTGACATTTCGATTAATGGAAGTGGTATGAGCAAGGAAAATATGACGGCAAAATTGGGAGGTGTCGTGAGCCAATTGAGCATTAGGGATTATACTTACAAGAACATAGAGCTGGAAGGAATAATC
The DNA here is from genome assembly GCA_012966015.1 of Flavobacteriales bacterium. Taxonomy (GTDB): domain Bacteria; phylum Bacteroidota; class Bacteroidia; order NORP154; family NORP154; genus NORP154. The sequence continues at coordinate 1,469 of DTRI01000187.1, forward strand.
ACCAACCGCCTCTTTGAAGGATCGCTAATGGTTAAAGATGACAATATCGACCTGGAATTTGATGGCCATGTAAACTTTAGCGCTGACCCTCCCAAGTTCAACTTTAATTCCACTATAAGCCATGCCAACCTCAGCGCGCTGAACTTGGTTAAGAATGAACAGACCGCTGACTTTTCTGTAATGATGGTCTCAAATTTTGAGGGAAGTAATCTCGATAATATGATGGGATCACTGGAGCTGCACAATATAAAATATTCACATGGGACCGACGATGAATTAAAGGAAGACGATTTTGGCAACATGAAGCTGGTAGCCTCAACAATTGCCGGCGAAAAATCCTTAGAGCTCTTCGCAGATTTTGCTCGGGCAAATCTGATTGGAAATTTCAATGTTGCACAATTACCCCAGTCTATAAAAGATGTTGTGAGTGAGCTGTTTCCGGCCACGCAATCAGAAAAGAAGGGAGTGAGAAGAAAGTCATTAGTGGATCAAAACTTTAACTACGCAATTTCAATCAAACAAGAGAGCAACTTATTCTCCTTGTTCGTGCCGGGACTCTCCATTTCAAAGAATAGCATGTTGCATGGAAGTTATTCTAGCGCCACCAATAATATAGCTCTATGGGGCTCTTTCCCCATGATATCCACGAGTAAGAATAAGATAATGAATTTGAATATCGAACTTGTAATGCCGGCTGATACATCACACACAAGTTCGGAGTCAGACAGTGGGCCATTAAACCTGCTTTTTCGTAGTCGCTGTGATAAGTTTTCATTTTCTGATAGTGTCTGGATGTTGGAGCCCGTATTGAACATAAGAGCTAGCAAGGATAGCGTCCGCTATTCATTTATGTGGGATAACAAGAGCCTACCTGCTTACAGAGGAGAAATAGTCGGATATCTAAAGCTTCACAATACTGCAGACAAGAACAATTTTGGGATCGAAATGGGTATTGATGAATCTGATGTTATCATAACTGATTCTGTATGGACCATAGCCGATGGTAATGTGTTTCTATTTGATTCTACCTCATTAGATATTGTGAATTTCGTGATTCGCAACGGGCCTAGAACCATTAATATTTCTGGGCGCTCATCCAAAGCAAATCCAGGTTCAATAAATGTTGAGATGAGCAATTTTGATTTGCGAATTGTCAATCCATTTATGACAAATGATAATCTCACTTGGGGGGGTAGTCTTTCAGGGATGGTTAAGATATCTGATGTATTTGTAAACCCATATGTAACGGGCGATCTTACAATTCATAGGTTACAATTGAATGAAAGAGATTTAGGCGAAGCGGCGATACGAAGTAATTGGAATAACACACAGAAAAAAATAAATGTACAAGCGACAATAAAATCAGGAACGCTCAACACAGTGTTGTTGGATGGAAACTACTACCTTAATCCGCAGCTGCTTAACAAATCTGATGCATTAGATTTTAATATTAATCTGAATCGGTTTAGGGTGAGTGTTTTTGAACCATTTATTACCAATATATTCTCTGAAATTGCCGATCAGGGAGCTGCTTCCGGGAATTTGAAGCTAACTGGATCTTTCAAGAATCCCAATCTGGTCGGAAGTCTGGAAGTTAGTAAGGTCGGCGTTAAAGTGGATTTCTTAAATACGCAATACAATTTTGCTGATAAAGTTGTATTCACTGAGGAATGGATCGGATTCGATGATGTGATCATAAATGATCTGAAAGGCAATAGAGCAATAGCCAAAGGCAGAATTTACCACGACCATCTAAAGAATTTCCGCCTTGATATTGAAGTTAAACAGGAGAATCTATATACCCTGAATACGAATCAGAATCAAAACAAGCTCTACTACGGGAAAGCATATACCTCTGGAGACTTTAAAATTACCGGTACTCCAAAGCAAATCAATTTGGATCTTGCCCTTACAACGCAAAGGGGTACACAATTCTTTATTTCGCTAAACACTGATGATGAAATTTCAATGGGCGGGTTTATAAGATTTGAAAATCCAGCGGATACTGTTTCAGGTGAGGCAGGAAATACAATAATTCGGAAACTTGAAAAACTACCAGAGTTGAACTTCGATTTACAGGTAACGAAGGATGCTGATATTGAGCTGATTTTCGATGAAACCGCGGGCGATATATTAAAGGCGAAAGGAAATGGAAACCTGAAGCTACAAGTCGATCATGCCAGCGACTTTAAAATATATGGTGAGTACGTAATTGAGGCGGGCGATTATCTTTTTACGCTGCAAAGCGTCATCAACAAGAGATTCAAGATAAAAAGGGGTGGAACAATTCAATGGAGCGGTAACCCGTATAACGCAGTGATAGATATTGAGGCAGTTTATGGACTAACAGCTTCGTTATATGATCTAACATTAAATCAAGAGGACAGGCGTCGTGTGCCTGTAGATTGCATCTTGCGCATGAAAGGCAATCTGATGAATCCGGAAATTACCTTTGATATTGAGTTCCCAAATATCGAGGATGGCGCAGGTGCTACCAGCTTGCTTGCCGCGACAACAGAGCAGCAATTGAATAAGCAAATGTTCTCGCTACTCGTGCTGGGGCAATTTCAACCCTTAGAAGGAGGGGGCCTGGAAACTTCAGGGGGCGTTGGTGCCAATACATCTGAACTTCTCTCTAATCAGTTAAGCAACTGGTTATCTAAAATTAGCGAGGACTTTGACATCGGTGTAAACTATAGGCCGGGAGATGAATTGACAAGCGAAGAACTAGAGGTGGCATTGTCAACTCAACTGTTTGACGATAGATTGAGCATAAATGGAAGTGTAGCCAACAATCCAAATGACGGCAGCCAAAATTCTTCGAATATTGTCGGTGACTTTAATCTGGATTATAAAATAACAAAGGACGGCCAGCTAAAGATCAAAGCTTTCAACCACAGCAACGATAGCTATTTAGCAACGGATAATGCGCCATATACTCAGGGAATTGGATTCTCATACAGCAGGGAGTTCAATACTTTAAAAGATCTTTTCAGGAGAAAAAATAAAAAGCAGAAAATGAAAAGTGAATCGCCTGATAACAAGTAACAAATCTTATATTTACGCTCTTCAATCACCACTAATATTTTCTAAGCAATGACCCATAATTTATTAAAAGGAAAAAACGGAATTATTTTCGGCGCACTCGATGAAAAGTCACTCGCGTGGAAAACTGCGGAAAAGGCGCACGAAGAAGGTGCTAAGATCATTCTTACCAATGCCCCGGTCGCACTGAGAATGGGCAGAATCAATGAGCTGGCGGAAAAGTGTGAAACTGAAGTTATACCCGCAGATGCAACAGACATGGATGACCTGGAAAATCTCTTCACTAAGTCCACTGAAATTCTTGGAGGTAAAATAGATTTTGTACTGCACTCTATTGGGATGTCTCCCAATGTGAGAAAGAATTTTCCATACACCGACCTCAACCACGCTAACTTTATCAAAACACTGGACATTTCCGCCCTCTCCCTGCATAAATTGCTACAGGTAGCTTATAAACTCGATGCTATCAACGAGTGGGGGTCGGTTGTCGCACTCACCTATATCGCCGCGCAGAGAACTATGCCCGGATACCGGGATATGGCAGATGCGAAGGCAGTATTGGAGTCTATTGCCAGAAGCTTTGGTTATTATTATGGAAAGGAGAAAAATGTTCGGATCAATACAATATCACAGTCTCCTACACTTACAACTGCCGGGGCGGGTATCAAGGGATTTAATTCCTTTTACCATTACTCAGAGCAAATTGCACCCTTAGGAAATGCGTCCGGCGACAGCTGCGCCGAGTATTGTATATCTCTTTTTTCAGACTACACCCGGATGGTAACCATGCAAAACCTGTTTCACGATGGGGGCTTCTCTTTCACACTCTCTTCAGATGACGTGCTAGCGAGCTTTGATCAGTGAAATTGATTCGAATTTTGTTATTTTTGGTTAAACAAAGAATTTCCTAAAATTACGCTTATGAAAAGGACAGCTTTTATGTTGTTTGTGTTTTTCTTGCCACAACTGCTTCATGCCCAAGAAGAAACGGCAGATTGGTTCATTTTTAAAATGACCAACTCGGGGATGAAGAGCAATCATGTGAACATGGTTGCAATGGACAAGAATGGTAGTATCTGGGTTGGCGCAACTTCTGAAAGTGGGGGATTGTGTGAATTTGATGGAAAGGACTGGGCCGTATATAATACGAGTAATTCTCCTATTCCGGATAATCGAGTCAATGCTGTTACAGTAGATGGAACGGGGAAAAAGTGGATCGGTACCAACAGAGGGTTGGCTAGCTACCATAGAGACCAGTGGGAAATATTTCATGCTTCCAACTCAGATTTGCCAGCCAATACAGTCAGATGCGTTGCTGTAGATAACTCCGGTGCAAAGTGGTTGGGTACAGCGGCGGGATTGGTAAGGCTAGACGGCACTACCTGGACTACATTTAATTCACGCAATGCAATCATACCCAATAACATGATTAATTCAGTATGTGTGGATGGTGACAATGGAGTGTGGGCAGCAACAATTGAGGGACTCGTGCACTATGAGCAAGGAAAATCCGCTATCGATGAAAAGAACTGGACTTTATATAATAAGAAGAATTCTGGATTGCCCAATGATTACATCACTTGTGTAACTGTAGACTTCAATAAGAATATATGGGCTGGTACACAAACAAAGGGTATAGCCAGGTTCGACGGCAAGGAATGGAAAGTGTTTGGCAAGGCTGAAGGTTTGCCAGATAACAAAGTGACGTCTGTGGCTCCTGCCGAAAATGGAATAGTTTGGGTAGGAACCCAGAATGGATTGGCAATGTTCAATCCCGATGGTGAAAAATGGTCAGTATTCACTGCAGATAATTCAGATTTGTCCAATAACTCAACCAATATTACGGTGGATATGAAAGGAAATAAATGGATTGGCACGGATGTGGGCTTATCGGTATATAGAGAAAACGGATTGAAATTTTCGGTTTATACGGCCAAGTATTTGTTCAAGAATGAGGAGTTAGCGCAAAGAATAAATCAACCAACGGATAAAGCAGCAGCGCTGTTCAGGGGAAGTGGAGATCCACTTAAAGGGCTAAATGTGTCGACTGCTATTAAAGATATGGAGATCGGTAAATATTATGCCTTGATAATTGGAATAGACAATTACAAAGGTGTCTGGAGCCCATTGAACAATGCAGTGAACGATGCCAAAGCGGTAGAGAAGCTGCTGAGGTCCAAGTACCGGTTTGATGAGTTCAAAACCTTGATGAATGATGAAGCTACACGGGCTAATATAATTCAACAGTTGGAATGGCTGGTGGATGTGGTTAAACCGAAAGACAATGTATTTGTATACTATTCCGGGCATGGAGAGTACAAGCAAAATCTCAACAAGGGTTACTGGGTACCAGCAGATGCGAATACAGCATCTACTTCTCAATACGTATCTAATTCAGACCTCAAGACCTTCTTGGGCGGGATAAAATCCAAGCATACCTTGCTGGTGGCAGATGCCTGCTTCAGTGGTGATATATTCAGAGGGCAAACCGTTTCTGTTCCTTTTGAAAATTCGGAGAGATATTATAAGAACGTTCATAATCTGGTTTCTCGTCACGCTTTGACTTCTGGTGGGGTGGAGCCGGTGATGGACGGTGGGCGTGATGGCCACTCTGTTTTTGCGTATTACCTGCTTAAGTCATTGAACAACAATCAAAGTGAGTTCTACGATTCTAGCGAGCTCTATAATAGCATCAGGATACCGGTTATAAACAATTCTGTGCAGTCACCGAAATTCCAGCCAATCAAGAACACTGGAGACGAGGGTGGCCAATTCGTTTTTATAAAAAAGTAAGCACCGGTACTTCCACGTTTTTTCTTGTTTTCGTTTTATTTCAACATTCTGTATGAATGAAGAATTTCTTCATTACATCTGGAAATTCCAGTTGTTAGATCATGTGGCGTTGAGGACTGCTGACGGTGAAGCTATACAAGTTGTACATCCCGGCACTCACAATACCGATGCTGGCCCCGATTTTTTTAATTCTAAAGTTAGAATAGGAGAGACTCTTTGGGTGGGAAATGTAGAAATACATGTGCGCTCATCAGACTGGAATCGACATGATCACTCCTCTGACGAAGCTTATAACAACGTTATCCTTCATGTTGTTCATGAAGATGACACCATGATTTATAACAATAACGGGCGGGCACTTTCTACGATCCAGATTAGAGATAAATTTCCCATTCATCTTAAGGAGAACTATGTTGGCTTGCTTCAAAGCGCGGCCTGGGTGCCTTGTGCTTCATCTTTTTCAACTGTGGCTCAAGACAAATTTTTTATGGACAGCTATCTGGAACGTGTTTTAATATCGAGGTTGGAGCAAAAGTCTTCAGCAATATGCAACATGCTTACCTATTCGAATAACAATTGGGAAGAGTGCTTTTATTGGTCATTGGCCAGGAGTTTTGGCTTTAAAACCAACGCAGAGCCCTTTGAACTATTGGCACGCTCTATTCCGTTGGCAATTATCAACAAGCACCGGGAAAGCCTGTTCCAAATCGAGGCATTACTATTTGGACAGGCGGGATTTTTGGTTAGAGACTCGCGAGATGGATACCCCCGGCAGCTCTATAGGGAATATGAATTGTTGAGGAAGAAATACAAGCTACAGCCCCATGCCCAACAGGTTTGGAAATTCCTTCGGCTGCGACCGGGTAACTTCCCTACGCTGAGAATAGCGCAATTTGCGCACTTACTACGTACATCGCATAATTTGTTTCACTTGGTTAGGGAGTTTGCCTCTGTGCGAGATTTGCGAAGACAACACAAGGTTGAAGCTTCGCCATATTGGGATGCGCACTACAATTTCGATAGATCCGTGAAGAAATCTGTACGCAAAGTATTGGGCAATAACTCAATAGATTCTTTACTGATAAATTCCGTGGCACCATTTCTATTTGTCTACGGTCACATTAATTCTCAACAGGAATATAAAGACAAGTCATTGGAGTTATTGGGCGAAATTCCAGCGGAGATAAATAATGTTGTAAATGGATGGAAAAAATTGGGATATGAAGCAAGTTCCGCGTTTTATTCTCAGGCGCTTTTGCAACTTAGAGTTGAATATTGTCAAAAGAAAAAATGTCTATCTTGCGGCATAGGCAATCGAATATTAAAAAATTGATAGCGCATGATTGAAGGCATCCAATCATTCTTTGAGAAATTTGCATTTGGCGTTTGCGCGTGGTGGGGTCATCAGCTGGGGATAGAATCTTCAAAGATCAGGCTGTTTTTTATTTATCTGTCCTTTATTACACTGGGGTCACCTATTATCATTTACCTGATCATGGCTTTTGTTTTGGAGCACAAGAAACTCTTAAAGCTGAACAAAAAGCGAAAGACTATTTGGGATTTAGAGTAGTAAATTCAAATCTTATTACATTTGCACCTTCTTTAACATATTACCAACCCAATGAAGAAACCTATCCTCTTTATACTCACCTTATTATCTCCACTAATGCTCCTTGCCCAGGAGACTGAACAGTCCTTGGACGAGAAGATAAACGAATGGATGGAACCTGCAACTGCCGCTATTTCAAGCGTGATTTTCTACACCATAAACTTTACTGATGAAATTGCAATTCCATTTGTATTGATCTGGTTGGTTGTAGGTGCGCTGATTTTTACAGTCTATATGAAATTCATCAACATCCGAGGCTTCAAATTGGCTATTGACATTGTAAGGGGAGTGTACAGTAATCCCAATGACAAAGGTGAGGTATCGCATTTTCAGGCACTCACTGCTGCATTATCAGGAACTGTTGGCTTGGGAAATATAGCAGGTGTCGCCATCGCCATTTCATTGGGCGGACCGGGGGCAACATTTTGGATGATAATTGCAGGTATAATTGGAATGTCATCAAAATTTGTAGAGTGTACTTTAGGTGTTAAATATCGAATTGAAAACGAAGATGGCTCTGTATCCGGTGGACCTATGTATTATTTAAGCAGAGGTTTTGAGGAACGAGGATTTGGTGGAGTTGGTAAAGTGCTTGCCGCCTTTTTTGCCATTATGTGTATCGGAGGCTCTATCGGTGGGGGAAATATGTTTCAGGTAAACCAGGCCTTTCAGCAATTTGAAGCAGTAACTGGAGGTGCCGATAGTTTCATATATGGAAAAGGGTGGCTATTCGGACTGGTAATGGCGTTATTGGTGGCAGTTGTAATTATTGGCGGCATTAAAAGCATAGCCAGGGTAACGGATAAGATTGTACCCTTTATGTGTGGAATCTATGTGCTGTCGGCACTCGTCATACTATTTGGCAACTTTACTCTGATTCCACAGGCATTTGGACTCATCATTAGCGGTGCATTTTCACCAGTTGCCATTGGAGGAGGATTTGTAGGTGTATTAATTCAAGGATTTAAGCGCGCAGCCTTTTCAAACGAGGCGGGAATAGGATCTGCTTCTATTGCTCATTCAGCGGTAAAAACAAATGAGCCCATTACGGAAGGCCTGGTAGCACTTCTCGAGCCGTTTATTGATACAATTATTGTTTGCACCATGACCGCCCTGGTAATAGTTATTACGGGCACGGTTGATGCGGAAGGAGTGTGGCAGCCACTGGGACAAGGTGGAGGTATCGATCTCACATCCACAGCTTTCCAAAGTGTCATATCATGGTTTCCATTGATTCTCGCAGTAGCGGTTATTCTGTTTGCTTTTTCGACTATGATAACGTGGTCCTATTATGGTATCAAGTCATGGAAGTATTTATTTGGCCACAACAAAATAGCGGACATAAGTTACAAAGTTATGTTCTGCACCTTTGTGGTGATTGGAGCGGCGATGTCGTTAGGTTCTGTTGTAGACTTTTCAGATGCAATGATCTTCGCCATGTGTTTTCCTAATATAATAGGTCTTTACATGCTCGCACCAGAGGTAAGATCGGATTTGCGGTCATTTCTAGACAGAATCAAGAGCGGAGAGATCAAGAAGTACAAGTAGTCTTTTTTATAGCATCGAGGGGACACTTTCCATTGGGGGTAAGCTTCCTTGACTAATTCAGCTGGCATTGGGATTCAAAGACTTCATTCAAGAGTATTTCACGTTCAATAAAAATGAGCGCAATGGCATTCTGGTATTATGTGCCATGATTGCTTTTCTCATCCTTTACCTTAATCTCCAGCAATTCTTCGTAAGTCCACCAGAGTTTGGATCAGAAGAAGTACAATCCAAAATAGATCAGTTTCTCGGAGATGCAAACACGAAAAAGAAAACTGAGAATGAAAAGGCCTATGAACCACATCGAACATATTCAAATGAAGACACAGGGAGGAAGAAGACGGGTATTCTAGCGCCTGAGTATTTCCCCTTTAATCCCAATACAGCAACCGCTGATGAATGGGCGAAGCTTGGGTTAAAGAAGTGGCAGGTCAAAGCCGTGGCAAAGTATAGGCACAAGGCAGGAGATTTTAAAACAGCGGAAGATTTCAAAAGACTAAGAGCAATAAATGATGATCAGTTTTCAAGCTTGGAGGCATATATCCAGTTGCCGTCTGTTCATGAAAAGGATGACTCTAAAGCAAAGGAGGAACAAAAGGACAAAACAAAATTGCCTCTATTTGAATTGAATCAGTCAACAGCGGCTGATTTGAGAAAGATCAGAGGAATTGGCCCTGTATTGTCTGGTCGAATTGTGGAATACAGAAAATTATTGGGTGGCTTCATTGTTGCTGAGCAGGTAATGGAAGTTTATGGAATCGAAGATTCATTGTTTAATGCTATAGACAAACAATTATTTGTGGACAAGTCAATAATTTACAAGATCAACATAAACAAGGCACCGGCTCATAAATTCTCAAAGCATCCTTATATTGAAAATAATTAACATTGTTCACAATTATGGAACTAGATTCTGAACCTCAAGTTGAAGGTGAATTAGTAAAAGATCAC
>DTRI01000188.1 GCA_012966015.1 Flavobacteriales bacterium
AGAAGTGATGGACAATGTTGTGCGTATGGTGAAGGATGGGATGGCACCTTTAATAATAAAGGAGAACGATTAAATTCAAGTGTTGTGGTCTATCAACTCAAGGGCATTTTTAACAATGATGAAGAATTTATTGAATCTGGGAACATTCTGCTGATTGAATAAATGTTGTTTTCTGTTTAAAGAAACTAGTAAAGACGGTTGAATTGGTTGTCTTGCCTATCATTTACTGGCTAATCGAAATAAATATATTTCTGTATAACCTGCATGTAATGTGATGTATACACGCTTATCTACTCAGTCGAAGTACAATTAATCCATTCATTTACGCTTTTTAATTAGGAGCTGATCATCTAACTTGTGTCGTCCTCACATAATTATGCACACAGAAGGGATATATTCGTTAGGGCCCAGTAAAAATTAGATATAAAAGACGTATTTATATTAAATGAGAAATATTTATTCTGGTAAAGGGTTGCTCGTATTGGCTTTGTTGTTCTGTTTCCAGATCGTAACTGGAAATGCTTCAGAGCAGTTGGCGAGGCAACTGAGTTTTGTTGAGAACAAAGGTCAGCTTGTAGATGGTGAAGGGGCTCCAGTTCCTCATGTTCTATTTAAAGCGGAAACCGCTGGATTAAATTTCTGGATTACTAATACCGGTATAACCTATCAGTTTGTGACTATGGATAAGGTTCCAGTACTGAACGATGATGGAACACAAAAACTTACCAGTAGCGGCAAACCAAAAACAGACAAGTATCATCGTTGGAAGAGGGTAGATTTAATCTTAAAAGGCGCTTCTATAAATAAAAACAATCTGGTAACAGAAAATGATGTGACCCAGGGGGAAATTTCCTACTATTTTACTCATTGTCCGGATGGAATCTTTAAAGTTAAATCGTACCAAAAGATAACCGCCAAAGATGTCTACCCAGGCATAGATTGGGTTATATACACTTCAGCTACCGGAACAGTTAAATATGATTTTGTTGTTCATCCCGGAGCCAATCCTGATGATATCGAATTAGTATATGAAGGAAACGGCGACATTAGCATTAACGAAAATCACATTACGTTTACCAACGAGCTGGGGGAAATAACAGAGGGTGATTTACTGTGCTATCAGGGAGACAAGGAAAACCACATTAGCTCTATTTACAAGGCCCAAATTAATCCGGAGCTCACTTATTTGGGAGTAAAAGACAAATTAATTAGACGACTGAAAAATGTTGAAGTCGGCGAAGTATCCACTTTCTCTTACGAGATTAAAATAGAAGTAGGAGCTTACGACACCTCAATTGACCTTATTATTGATCCGGAATTGGCGTGGTCTACTTTATACGGAGGAAACGCTCTAGATGGTGTGATGTGTACAGATGTAGACAGCAGTGGGAATGTCTATACAGGTGGATATCTTTCGTCTACAAACTTTCCCACTCTGGATCCTGGCGGCGGAGCATTCTATCAGGGTACCAACTTATCAGGATTTGCTGCTTTTATTCTAAAATTCAATAATGATGGCATTTTATTATGGGGAACGTACTATGGAGGAACAACTGGTGCGGATGGGATTACATCGATAGATGTTGACGTTTTTGGAAATCTTTGGGCTATTGGTGGTACTAATGCTCCAATATTTCCTACGCAAACTTATGGCTCTGCATATTTTCAAGGGACGATTGTTGGTACTGGAGATGACGGTTTCATACTCAAGTTTAGTAGTACTGGAGCAAGACTGTGGGCAACATTTTACGGTGGGGATGCAATGGAAACCTTCAATTCCATTTGCACTGATTCCATTGGCAATGCGTGGGTTGTAGGAATTACTGAGTCAACAAATTTCCCAGTACTTTCTCTGTCAGGGGCTTATAATCAGTTAACTTCTGCAGGAGGTGTTACCGAAGGCTTTATCCTAAAATTTAATAATGCGGGCACCCGTTTGTGGGCAACGCATTATGGTGGCTCACTCGACGATAAACTCATAACCATTGATGCCGATGTTAATGGAAATGTCTGGATCGGGGGTACCACCTCATCTGCTGATTTTCCGGTTCAGGATGCAGGTGGGTATTATCAAAGCACCTACGCGGGAAACCGGGACGGAGTACTTCTCAAATTCGATAACTTAGGCGCTCGTGAATGGTCAACCTATTACGGGGGCTCGACAATTGAAGAATTTTTGTGCATTAAGACGGATTCAAAAGGGGATGCATGGGTATCTGGGCGAACGAACTCAACAGATTTTCCTGTTCAAACAAGGCTTGGCGCTTATAATCAGTCCGCCAATGCTGGAGACAGGGATGCGTTTTTGTTAAAATTAAGCAGTACTACTTCCCGAATATGGGCTAGCTATTATGGAGGATCTAATAAAGAGCATATTTTATTTGGCGGATCATCATCTGATGAATTAGCGATAGATGATTGTGATAATGTCTACTTTTCATTTTGGACACCTTCTACTGATATCACCACGTTAAAGCCAAGTTGTGGAACGCACTATTATGATGGTTCTTTTAATGGAAGTGGAGGTGGTTTAGGTTTTCCATTCTTTGCTGATGGAACGGATTGCTTTATTTCTAAATTCAGTTCTTCCTGTACCATGCTATGGGCCACCTACCTTGGGGGGACAATGAATGATTTCAGAGGCTCTGTTGCAGTAGATAAAAACAATAATTTATTTGTTTCAGGTGAGTTTGGACTTTACCCTACTGGTGTGGCTCCACCTTCATTACCGTTCGTCGATCCTGGAGGAGGAGCTTACTTTGATACCATACCAACTGGCCAAGACGAGAGTTATATTGCCAAATTTACTCCTTCAATAACGAGCCAATCTATTGTAGTAACAACTAACAATTCTAGCAGTTGTGTTCCATGTAACGGATGGGCGGCGGTGACTGCAAGTTGTGGAATAGGCCCTCATACTTTTGATTGGAGCACGGGTGAGCAAACAATAGATTATGTCTTAGCTACAGATACAATAAAGGTCCTATGTGCTGGAAATTACAATGTGACTGTCACAAGTAGTTGTGGTGAAGTTGACACTGCTTACTTTTCAATAACTGGCCCTTTTTGCAGCTCTTGTCCTGGCAACTTGGTAAATAATCCAGGTTTTGAACTCAATACTGGTTTCCCAACCAATTTAGACCAACTTTCATTGGTTACGGGATGGACCAATACAGGCGGTGCTGGCACTCCTGATTATTTACAT
>DTRI01000189.1 GCA_012966015.1 Flavobacteriales bacterium
AGAAAGCCGAGCAGCAGAATTTGTTGAAAAACAAATAGAAGGGCATTAGAACAGTGAAGAAAAAACCTCTTCAACCGTTTCCACTCTTTTTATTTCGATATTCCCCTTTGCATCTGTGAGGTCCTTCTGACTGAATTCGGAGATATATATTTTCTTAAAACCCAGTTTTGCAGCCTCAGTAATTCTTTGTTCTGTTCTGGTTACTGGCCTTACTTCTCCAGTGAGGCCAATTTCCCCCGCAAAACAAGTATTTGGAGGAAGTGGAATTTCTTCATTTGATGACAGGATTGAACAGATTACGCCAAGATCAATGCCAGGGTCGTCTACCTTGATACCGCCCGCAATGTTCAGAAATACATCTTTTGTGGCCAACAAAAAGCCACATTTCTTTTCGAGTACTGCCAAAAGCATATTTAATCTCCTCAAATCAAATCCCGTTGAAGATCTCTGAGGCGTTCCATACACCGCAGAACTTACAAGTGCTTGTGATTCAATCAGCAATGGCCGCAGCCCCTCTATGGTAGCCGTAATTGCTGTACCACTCAGGGGCTCATCTCCCTGTGATATAAAAACTTCAGAAGGATTAGACACTTCATTCAATCCAGAACCCCGCATCTCGTAAATGCCAATTTCCGAGGTGCTGCCATATCGGTTTTTCATAGACCGTAGTATTCGGTAAAGATGATTTGAATTTCCCTCGAACTGCAGTACCGTATCTACCATGTGCTCCAAAATTTTGGGTCCGGCCAATGTTCCCTCCTTGGTAATATGGCCAATCAAAAAAACCGCGGTACCTGACATTTTAGCGAATCGCTGAAGTTCAGAGGCGCATTCCCGGATTTGTGATACACTACCCGCAGAAGATTCAATTCTATCTGTATGCAGCGTTTGTATGGAGTCAATGATGACAATTTCGGGATGAGAACTTTGGATTTGCTGAAATATATTTTCAGTTGAGGTTTCCGTCAATATAAGGCATTTGGATTCTCCTTCATAAACCCTCTCCGCGCGCATTTTCAGTTGCTGCTCACTCTCCTCTCCAGAGATATATAACACAGAATGCTGGTTGAGGTTAAGGGCAATCTGTAGCATCAATGTGGACTTGCCTATTCCTGGTTCTCCACCCAAAAGCACCAGAGACCCCGGTACAATTCCCCCTCCCAACAGGCGATTTAATTCAGGACTATTTGAGCTAATTCTGGGGCGTTCAGACGTAGAAATTTCAGATATGGGTATGGGTTTGGCAACTCGAGACCGAGAGCCGTTGCCATCCCAATCTTTCTTCTGGTCACTTTTTTGAACTACTTCTTCTACAAAAGTATTCCACTCATTACACGAGCTGCATTTTCCGATCCATTTTGGCGATTGGGCCCCGCAATTTTGGCAAAAATAAGCAGTCTTGAGTTTTGCCATTGCGAGATTGCTGAAGAGGTATTGGTATTATTATATTTCGATCGAAGCGGTTTGGAACTCCATGGTTGTCTGGCCACTCTCTATTAAAATAATGATCATAATTTTCTTGGTCAGTTTGTGAATCCTCCATTCTTTGTTGTACTGCCCATGTCCTGCAAACTCCAATGCAACAAACGCTTTGTCAATCTTTTGCCTTATATGCCAGGTTCCTCGATCTACTTCCAGTATGCTGCCTCCCGGGGAGTAATTATACAGAATAACTGTACCGTCAGACTCAAATTTCCAATACTCGACAAAGACAGGTGTTTGAGTTGTTACGTCAATCTTTTCCCAGGTCCTCGTGATCTTGCCTTCTTTCGATTTTTTACAGCTGCCAAATGTGAAGCAGAGAAAAATTATCGTAATAAGAGATATTGTGTTTTTAAAGTTCACCCTTGTCTTTCTAATAATACGTATATAAACAAAGTTAAAAATTATTACTTGAAGCAAATTTACTTTTGAATCACCATTTTAAGTAACACACATGATTTATTCATTCAGGGCCAAAATTTTTTGAATGATAGAACTGGTTGAATACCCTGGCAAAAAATCTATTATACGCATTTCTCCTCCTGAGGTTATCACATGCTCATAACCCACAACGTCTTCAGCCTTATAATCACCGCCTTTTGCAAGGATATCAGGAGTTATTGTTTTGATCAATTCTATAGGTGTTTTGTCGTTGAAAAGTACTACGGCATCTACAAATTCCAGAGCGGCTAATAATTGCGCCCTTGAACTCTCGTCGTTAATTGGCCTACCACTACCTTTCAGCCTTTTGACAGATTCATCCGTATTTACTCCAATGATTAGAATATCTCCAAATGAAGCTGCCCTAGACAAATAATCAATGTGGCCAAGATGAAGTATGTCGAAACAACCGTTGGTAAAAACAATTTTTAAACCATCTCTCTTCAAATCTGCTATCGAAGACTCCAGCTTATCAATTTCGATAATTTTTTTATTCATTCCCATCGACCTTTTGTTGCCTGAGATACCGATTGTATTTCGGCATTATTAGCATTGACAGTATGCCCAATACCAATATCATCACCGTCTGAGATGTCCAAATTATCCAACCCAACGCCAGCCCTGAAGACCTGGAAACGCCATAAATAAACAAGATTTGCATGACTGCAGCGGGGTAAACCCCTATTCCCCCCTGTATAAAAATAATAGATATACCACCCATGACAAATGCGGCCAACATCCCCATCAACGGAACGTTTGATGTGGCTTCAAGGCTAAAAAAGCACATGTAAAACATCGATACATACATTATCCATATAAAGAGTGTGTGAAGAATGAACTTGAAGGCACTCTTCATGTAAATAATTGATTTAGCACCTTCCCAAAATCCTATCAGGAGCGATTTTATTTTTAATAGATACTTATTGGATGAAGTCTTGAGAAGATAGAGAAAGCCAATAAAAATTAGCAAACCTGTAACAACAACGACAGCCGAATAGATTACCAGAGTAGAGCCTTCCTCATCATAAGAAACCCAGGATTTTAACATATCTCCAAGCTTATCAAACTGGGAAAATATAATGAGGAACGTAAGTGACGCCAAAATTGTTGCGTCAGCAATCCTCTCGGCAATTACAGTTCCAAAGAGTTTCGTGAATGGCATTTTTTCGTATTTACTCAACACTCCGCACCTCGAAACTTCGCCCACTCTGGGGAGCAATAGATTTATTGTATAGCCTATCATAACTGAGAAAAAGCTATTGAGAAATTTAGGTTTAAGTCCAAGTGGGTCGAGCAGGTATTTCCACCTGTAAGCTCTGCTCAAATGGCTTAGAATTCCAAATAATATGGAGACAATTATCCACCAATAATTGGCTTGTTTCAACGAAAGAAAGAGGTCATGCTTCTCTTTTGCATCCAGTAAATCATATACGTACCAAATGAGAAATAGCCCAAAGGCAAGTGGGAGCACCACTTTAATAATATTCAATGCAATATTTTTCAAATGGCCAATTTAGTTTTGTAAAGAATGCAAGTTAGAAAAATCGATAAAAAGAAGGTAAGTACCAAAACAAAACTAAGGAAATAATGAAACATTGTCTATGAGTCGAACCGAATCCATAAATACTGCTACACAACAAATGGTTTTCTTGTTAGGCTCCCATTTCAATACAGGAGCAAGGCTGTCTGGATCCGAGATTTCCACATATTGTACCTCACAAAGTGGCTCGGCATTTATTTCTTCGGCTATCCAGGCACTCAATTCCTGCACATCTTTGGTGTGAACTTGCGCTTGCGCAGACTTTAAGGTATTGTATATTATACATGATACTGCTCTCTGATCTTTGGATAATAGGGCGTTTCTTGAGCTCAGGGCCAAACCATCGCTTTCTCGGATAATGGGGCAGCCTACAATATCGATACTTAAATCCAATTCATCAGTCATTCGACGAATGATTGCAAGCTGCTGATAGTCCTTATCGCCAAAATAGGCGGTATCTGGCTTTATAGCGTAAAAGAGCTTCTGTACTATGGTAGTTACCCCATCAAAATGACCGGGTCGATATTTGCCCTCCATTACCGAGTCTAAAGGTGCGAGATTTACCTCTCTGATATTGCCTGTCCAGTATAATTCCGCCACGCTGCCTTTTTCCGGATACATTTCCGACTCAGAAGGTGCAAATAGTGCGTCACAGCCTGCGGATTTAAGTATCTCAATATCCCGATCTAAATCTCTCGGGTAACCCCTGTAGTCGCTCGGATCGTTAAACTGAGTCGGATTTACAAAAATACTGCTGATGGTAATGT
The DNA here is from genome assembly GCA_012966015.1 of Flavobacteriales bacterium. Classification (GTDB taxonomy): domain Bacteria; phylum Bacteroidota; class Bacteroidia; order NORP154; family NORP154; genus NORP154. Next base: position 4,231 of record DTRI01000189.1, read on the forward strand.
CATCATTGGCTTTTGAACTGTAAACCAGAGATAAATGGCCTTCGTGAAGAGCACCCATTGTTGGTACAAAGCCAATTTTTTTTTTTTCAGCTTTCAATATATCGAAATAAGTCCTGTACTCTCCTATATTTTTCAACATATTCACTTGGCAAAACTAGCCTTATAAGTTGAAAATCCATATATTATTCTTATCTTTGCACCCCAAATAAGTAATACGCTAAACTATGTCAAAAGCCAAAATTCTCTACGTATCTCACCAGATTGAACCTTATATTGAAGATGGACAAATGTCCAGGATTGCAAGGTTTTTGCCTCAAGCCATTCAGGAGCGGGGAAAAGAGATTCGAACATTTATGCCAAGATTTGGCTGTATCAATGAGAGAAGGTATCAGCTTCATGAAGTGATTCGTCTTTCGGGCATGAACTTGATAATCGACGATACTGACCACCCTCTTATCATTAAAGTTGCTTCAATACAGGCTGCGAGAATGCAGGTATATTTTATTGACAATGAAGAGTACTTTAAGAGAAAGAATGTTTTTGAAGATGACAAAGGGAATTTTCATAAGGATAATGATGAGCGAATGATCTTTTTCGCAAGAGGAGTAATCGAGACGGTTAGGAAATTGGGGTGGGCGCCAGACATTGTACATTGCCATGGGTGGATGTCAAGCCTCGTTCCTTATTATCTAAAGAATGTGTACCATGAAGATCCGGTTTTTAGCAATTCCAGGGTTGTGTATTCTACGTATAATGAAGAATTTAAGGAGCGCCTGGGCAAGAATTTTGGTGATAAAGTGATAATAGATCCAAATCGTGAGCAGCCTGTTGTTGAATTGAATGATGCGGGTTATACAGAGCTTAACAAATTTGCGATTGACACATCAGATGCTGTTATTATGGGGAGTGATAAAATCAATAGTGATCTGACAAAGCATATCGGAAAAACCGATAAAATGAAGCTTGATTTTCAAGGCGATGAAGATTACGCTGATGCGTACTCTGACTTCTACGATGAGCTTTTGTTGCGAGAGCCAGCTTTGGTTAGCTAGCAAGAGCAGAATTCAAATTAGTTTTATCTTATAATAAATAGTTTGTTGATTCGTTTTTTAAAGATGAAATATCAGCACCTATTTTATATATGTCGGAAAAGCTCTAATATTCCGGTATGGGTCATTGGCGCACTTCTACTTACTGCCATTGGTTGCCGGGAGCCTGGAGGAATTGGGCTGGAGGTACAGCCAGAGGGAGAAGAATTTAAGGTAGAATTTAGTGACACCACGTCAATTGTAGCATTTTCGGTCAGGGAAGATTCTTTGCTTTCTAGCTTGGCGATAAGAAGTCCTTTAGGATCTTACAGTGATCCTGTATTTGGATATGTGGGAGCTTCCATATACACGCAGTTTTCCCTGCTTTCTAATGACGTGAATTTTGGATCTGGTTTTACGCCGAATTCTCTGGTAATGACTATTGGATATGCAGGTAAGTATGGGGATGCCGCCCTGCAGGCTCAAACCATAAATGTATATCAGGTAGGAGAATCCTTCTTTTCTACATCAATTTATTATTCCAACAAAAAATTTAAACTCGGCTATCCTCAAATGGAAGATGATGAAGGTGATTTTGATCTCGATCCAGCCAAGGTAATAGCCAGCGTTACAGTAACTCCTCAGGATAACGATTCCGTGGTGGTTATTAACTTTGATGATATTCTTTTTAGCTCAGACGATTCAATCCTGGCAGATAATAGTGCTTTTCAGTCATTTATTCGCGGCTTTTACATCACCACTGACACAACTGATTTAGGAGGCATCTTTTACCTGGATTTCTTGTCGCCAGATAGCAAGCTAACGTTGAATTATAATGACTCACTTAGCTTCGATTTTATCATTAATTCAACCAGTGCTACGGTAAACCACTTTGCGCACAGCTATGCTGGAACAGTGGTAGAAAGCCAGCTGAATGATTCCACTTTAGGTGATTCACTGGTTTACATTCAGGCCTTAGCAGGGGTAAAGTCGAAGGTTAAATTCCCATTTTTAAGCGAATGGGTTAAGAACCAAAAGATAGCGATTAACAAAGCCGAGCTTGTAATTAATGTTCTCAACGAAGATTTAACGACCTACCCAGCCCCCGAGGCTATGTTTTTATTGGGTGCAGGAGCTAATGTAACCCTCACCGATCAACTTGAAGGAGCATCTTATTTTGGAGGAACTTATGATCTGGTTGCACGGCAATATAAATTCAATATTGCGCGACATATACATGAGGTGCTTTATGAAGGCTTGCCCAATGATGGCTTGCTGTTGATCATCCCGAATAACCTTCTTACAACAGGAAGCGTAGTAAGTGCTAATAGGGCGATCATTGGCGGGGGTACCAATAACAGTATCGGAATGAAATTGAACCTAACTTATACGGTTTTATAATGTGCGGAATAGTAGCATATATCGGGGACAGGCAAGCATATCCATTGCTTATGAAGGGACTACAGCGATTGGAATATCGCGGTTACGATAGTGCGGGCGTAGCCTTGTTAAATAGCTCACTTAATCTCTATAAGAAAAAAGGTAAAGTAGCTGATCTTCAAGATTTTGTGAAAGGCAAAGATCTCAGAGGAAATATTGGTATTGGGCATACACGATGGGCTACACATGGAGAACCGAACGATGAAAATGCTCATCCACATTATTCTAGCTCTAAAAAACACGTGATTATTCATAATGGAATTATTGAGAATTATGTCACCCTTAAGAAGGAACTGGGCAAAAGAGGATATGAATTCCAGAGTGATACTGATACGGAAGTTCTTGTTCATCTTATAGAAGACATACAAGCCAAAGAAGAAGTTGATCTGGTTGAAGCAGTGAGAATTGCATTAAATGGGGTAATTGGTGCTTACGCCATCGTAATACTGTCTAAAGATAATCCAGACCAGTTGATAGCAGCTAAAAGAGGAAGTCCGCTGGTAATTGGTGTAGGCAACAAGGAATTCTTTGTGGCTTCGGATGCAACGCCGATTGTTGAGCACACCAAAAATGTTGTTTACCTCAATGACAATGAAATCGCAATCATCAATAGAAATGAAAATCTGAAGATTAAAACTATTGAGAACAAGTTCATGACTCCATATATGGAGGAATTGGAATTGAATTTGGAGACCCTGGAAAAGGGAGGGTATGACCACTTTATGCTAAAGGAAATATATGAGCAACCACAGTCTATAAAGGACAGTATGCGCGGAAGGCTGAATTTGGAGACGGGAATAGTGGGCCTTGGTGGAATTGTAGATTATGAGAAAAAGCTGGCTAATGCAGAAAGGATAATAATGATAGCCTGTGGTACCTCCTGGCACGCTGGTTTGGTAGGAGAGTATTTATTTGAAGAGCTGGCCAGAATACCTGTTGAGGTTGAGTATGCTTCCGAATTCAGGTACAGGGACCCGGTAATTAATAAAAATGATGTAGTGATTGCGATTTCTCAATCAGGAGAAACAGCTGATACACTGGCAGCTATTGAGCTTGCCAAATCAAAAGGGGCTACAATTCTCGGTATTTGCAATGTGGTTGGTTCATCAATAGCAAGAGCAACAGACGCAGGTTCTTATACGCACGCGGGTCCTGAAGTGGGAGTTGCTTCCACGAAGGCGTTCACTGCTCAGATTACGCTTCTTGCTCTAATGGCATTATCCGTGGCTCAGAGTAAGGGAAATTTGAAGAAATCCTATTTTCAGCAGTTAATGAACGAGCTGGAATCGATTCCGGCTAAAGTAGAGAAGGCATTGGAAGCAGACGAGCAGATAAAGTACATTGCGGGAGTCTATAAAGATGTACAGAACATGCTTTATCTGGGTAGGGGATATAACTTTCCCGTTGCACTGGAAGGCGCGCTTAAGCTAAAGGAGATCTCTTATATACATGCGGAGGGCTATCCGGCAGCAGAGATGAAACACGGCCCTATTGCGCTGATAGATGAAGAGATGCCTGTAATTTTTATTGCAACAAGTAAAGGCCCATACCCAAAGGTGGTAAGCAATATTCAAGAGGTTAAGGCAAGAAAAGGTAAAATTATTGCAATTGTTACCGAAGGTGACACAACGGTAAAAGAATTAGCGGATTACACCATAGAAATACCTGAGACAATGGAACCCTTCGTGCCCCTGCTGTCAGTGGTACCCCTGCAGCTATTGTCCTACCACATTGCCGTAATGAGAGGTTGCAACGTAGATCAACCCAGGAACCTGGCCAAGTCAGTTACGGTAGAATAAATAGGTACATACATTTCTTCTAAGCTGTTGTAACTCCACTTCTTATTTAGTACAGACTTAAACACTGATATTACAGTAGTCCTCTTAATCGTCTCTTAGTTTCTTAATCGTATCCACAGTTTTCTGTGGTAAACTCCTTCTCATTTTCTCTTTCATAATCGTTGAACCAAGTCGTTGAAGATTTACTGTGTTACAAACAATACTCTTGTTCAGTTCTCTTCTTCTTACATCTCCATCCAAACCCTCAAACTATCACTCCCATACAATTCTGTAAACTCAGTATTGTTTATCTCTCCATCTTCAACCACAGTACTCAATACCCTTCCAGTATAAGTACCACCAAACGTTGTACAATCGTATAACGTCAGTGTCTTGTCATTACTGTTCATCACTATACCCATACTGTATAGTCTGGATGTGGAGTTGTTGATGGTGTATTCATCTTCGTTAAGGAATCTAAGTGTGTCGTTTGGAAATACACTTGTATTATTCTCAGTGTCGTAACGGGTAATAACCCAGGTTGTGTTCTTTAGGATATTGGGTTCTGTAACTGGGTATTCCTTGTCCTTTTGACAAGAGAATAGGAGTAGGATTGAGAGTATTAAGAGGAGAGTTGGTTTCATAGGTTATCTCTATCAAGGATTGTACCGATTAAGGTATAATCTAATTATAGTCTAGAATTGTTGTTGATTTCAATGTAATAATTGATTAACATCATAGTATAATCCACAAAAGTAACAGATGTATATAATCGGTCGGTTACGGTAGAGTAGCAGGCTTTTGATTACTCCACATAAATATTCTTGGATTATTGATATATGGCTTCATGTCATCTGCCATGATGAGCACGACGAAGTCAATAAATGGTAAGATGCCAAATCCGCCTCCAAAAGTTAGGATATAAAAAATGGGTACTATGGGCTGGGTGCCGAGATAAATTCTGTGCATCCCCAACATCCCTAGTGGTATGGCAATTAGCGCAGCACCCAGGCGTTTGCCGGTAGAGTCTATCTGGGCAATACCATATTCATCGTCATTTGTTGAAGGAATGAGATGTTGTTGGTTCGTGAAGTGCTGGGGGAAGAGCACTTTAAACTCCTCCAAACACACTGATTGCCCGGTGTTGGTAGAAAGGCTTGCAAATACACTGCTGCTGAATAAAACTCCAATAACAAGGGTAAATGCAAGCCTTGACATAAATGAGAAGATGAATATTGATCTAGATTGCCGCTGAATACCGCTTCGATACCGCGTCCCAGTTGACCACATTCCAAAAAGCACTGATGTAATCTGGCCTTCGGTTCTGATAGTTCAGATAGTACGCATGCTCCCATACATCCAGCCCTAAAATCGGTGTTCCCTTTGTTTCAGCGTCATCCATCAAAGGATTGTCCTGATTGGGGCTGGAAGTTACTACCAGTCCACCATTGCTTACAACCAGCCAGGCCCAGCCCGAGCCAAATCTTGTGGCACCTGCTGCAGCGAACTGGTTTTTAAATTCATCAAAAGATACAAATGCGTTATCAATGGCATCCCCAAGATCTCCTGCAGGAGCTCCCCCACCATCGGGGCTCATCACCTCCCAGAACAAGCTGTGGTTGTAAAAACCCCCACCGTTATTTCTGACGGCAGCAGATTGGGACGAAATGGAGCCCAGGATTTCCTCAATAGACTTATCTGCCAGGTCAGTGCCCTCAAGAGCGTTGTTTAAATTCGTTGTATATGCGTTGTGATGCTTTCCATGGTGGATCTCCATAGTTCTTGCGTCAATATGTGGTTCAAGCGCATCGTGAGCGTATGGTAAAGCGGGTAATTCAAATGACATAATGTTAGATTTTGCTCCTTATTACAAGGAATTATCGATCAATTATTAGTTACTCAAATATAACAATTAATCGATGAGGGCTATCAGCTGGAGGGCCTTTTATAAAGAGGAACGGTGGAGCATGCCTCTCCGAACATGATGGATTTCACGATAGGCTTTAGCAGCATGGATATTTCAACGTATGCAGAATCGTGAATGGGTACATTTCCGCAGCCATTTATGATCACGCGTTCATCCTGGTACAGCGTTAGATCCAGGGACTGCAAGCTTTGCTGGAACAAAAATGTTTCCAGCGTATCTAAATCACCAAATATTACCTTTTTTGCGTGTGGTTGCAGGTTTACCGCCATAAGCATATAAGCCCAGGAAGGAATAATAGCATCAATTGAACAATGTACTGCTACGAGTTTACCCTGATAAGAGCTCCAGTCATGGTCTGCTATAGCTTGCCGGAAATCCTTTTCTCGTAAAATTAATTCCTGGAACAGGTAATCTTTTATGTCAATCAACACCCGTTCACCCTGGGTGTAAAAGTCCTCGAGGTCAATGTTGATTAACCCGCTTTTTTCAACCTTATTTTGAATTTCTTCTTCCATAATACTATCTGCGAATAAAAACGAATCAATGCCAACCAGTCTGACCGGCAAACAGATTCACGAATGGTTTCTATTGCGACTATATACCATTAACTCTTGTTGAACACATTCGTACATTCGTATCAATTCGTTATTCGTTGGTTTTACATCATTCCCATTTCCAGCCTCGCCTCTTCTGAGATCATGCTCATTTCCCAGGGTGGCTCAAACGTGATATTTACCTTAGCCGACTTTACGTCTTTTATTCCCCTTATTTTATCTTCTACCTCCTGTGGCAAAGATTCAGCAACGGGACAGTTTGGTGAAGTTAAAGTCATGAGTATTTCTGTGTTAAAATCCTCATCCACTTTTACCTCATAGATAAGCCCTAAGGAGTATATATCGGTGGGTATCTCCGGATCGTAGCATGTTTTAATAACATCTATAATTATATTTTCTAACATCTTTTTATCCATGGCGATAGTTATTTTTTTAAAGTA
>DTRI01000190.1 GCA_012966015.1 Flavobacteriales bacterium
GCTTGTATTGGAAATAAGATGCAAAGGCAATTGCATGTTCTACTCTGTTACTTTCTGTACCCGGTGTTCCATTTGTAGTTAACTGCATTACACCTCCCTCCATTTTGTATTTATCAATCCACTGGAACCGATCCACATGATCCTCATGAATTCTAGCCCCCAGCTCTAATGCATGCGATAGCTTACCGGTTTCAAAATTATAGCCTAGCACTGTTTGAACACCCTGAGAATAGTAAGATCTGTTATTCGCTTTTACCGATAAAGCATCATCATCACTATCTACCTCACCGGTCATAATTGAATAGGCGTTTTGATATTGCTCAGGGCTTTCTAGCAGACTTCCAATTTTTACTGTTGTATTACCCATATCAGAAGCAATCTTGCTCAGCTTATACCAGTTTCGGTTAAACTCCGTTCGGTACAGGGTGGTTGTGATATTGATTTTCTTAGTGATACTCAAGACATGCGTTGCCTGATACATGGTGTGGTCGGTTGTCATTTGATCTAAGTTTCATTTGACACCTCAAAAGTGCGACCGACCTTGAATGTTAGGGATTGATATACCCTGGCATCTCTCTTCGTATTTATTCGAAACTTCATTAGATAATCCTTCTTGTCGAATCCGGTATTGGCATTGTTATCGAGAACTTTAAAGCCGTCCGATTTATACTGGAATGTTTCCACGCTATATCCAAAGTACTCATGAGAGTTACCCGCAGTGGCGTGCAGATTAAAGCTCCCGAAACTTCCTGCAAACAGGCTAACCTTTCCAGCCAGCCTATCCGGAATTTGCGTGGATATTAAATTAATTGCGCCACCAGTAGTGTAAGGCCCGTATTTGATTTGACTGCTTCCCTTTAGAATTTCAACGGCCTGCATCCTTCCTATGGTTGGAAAGTAATAAGCTGCTGGAGCTGTATAGGGTGCTGGGGCCATCAGCACTCCGTCTTCCATGACGGTAATCTTAGAACTCCTTTCCACGCCTGTTCCCCTCAATCCGATATTTGGCCTCAGGCCAAAACCATCCTCTTCCTGAATATTAATTCCAGGAACGGCCCTTAACGTGCGATTGATATCCGTATAACTAAATTTTTGAATTTGCTTTGGTGAAATAAAGTATGCCGAGCCTGGTATATTCCGGATTCCGGTAGAGCCACCCGTTAGCGTCATGCTCTCTACCACCACAGCGGGTAGGTCCAAGACCGCCTCTTCCACCGTCACGTTAATATTTAGCTCTTCTCCTGATTTGACATCAACTTCCCGGCTGTACTTGCTGTATCCAAGGCTGGTTACAATCAGCGTATAGCTCCCCGGTGCAACATCTTCAATTTCAAACCGGCCTTTGGCATCAGAAACCGACCCATAATTCGTCTTTTCCAACTGAACGGTGACATAGGGTACGGGCTCATCAGAATTTTCAGGGAGGATAATCCCTGAAATACTGCCATCCTGAGCAACCAACTCAAAACTGCATAGCAAGAATACTACTATCAGTCTGGTAAATGCGTGGACTCTCTTCACAGTTTAAGTAATTCGGATGCGATCAAATTTGCACTGCAAATGTAATTCCTGATGTGCTGTGCATCAATACCTAAAATGTGGTATTTTAAGCTGTAGCTTCTGAGGTGATATCACTTCCAGAATAGTCCCGATTGTCATATACTATCGTCACTGGCTCTGTAATTGCCACATGGGGAATGTGACAACTTATGGCAGCTATTACAATTGGCTACTGAATCAGCGTATGAGCTATCTTTAATAAGTCGTTGGTTCCCGGGCTGCAATGCATGTCACTAAGCCAAGGAGAACAACCTATCAGATGGCTTTGTTTACAACACTGAAAAATAGAATTTTTACGCCTTAACCAGCTTCAGCTTTTGTTGATTTTCGTAATTCTTCCACCATCCAAAAGTAACTGCGAGAAAAGTGATATAGCTCAATACCTCAACGAGCGATGGGTTTCCATTATACCCAAATAAGCTCTTCATGAAACTTCCGATGATGCCTTTCTCATGAAGTGGATGAGCTATACTCTCCGGATTGATATCCCAAACATGCTCCAGGAATACAGGCAAGACACCAGCTTCCTGAAGCTCATGTGTTCCATGGGCTAGCAATCCTGCCGCAAATAATATTAACAATGTACTGGTAACATTAAAAAACTTCTTGATATCAAACCTTACCATTCCCTGGAACATTCCATAACCAAGTGCCACCGCAACAGCAACACCAAGTAATGAGAACCAAACAACTTGAATTTCATAAGCAACTATTATGCTTCTTAAAAACAGTACAGTTTCAACACCTTCTCTTAAAACAGCTACGAATATTAGCAAAAACAGGCCAAGCTTATATCCATTATCCAGATCTCTGGAAATCTTGTTTTCTATATCAGCTACCTTGTGCTTGTGCTTGATGCACCACAAGATCATGAATGTGAGAAAGATCACACTCAAGTACATCATACACCCTTCGTAAAGCTCCTCTGTTTTACCAGTGAATCCTTCTCCGATAGAGCTCAGGATATAAGCCAGCAACATACTTACGAGTACCGCTGCCGCAATGCCCGCATATACAACAATATTGTATTGACTTTGATTGGTTCTGTTCAGAAAGCTCAAGACAATTCCAGCGATCAATGCGACTTCAAAGGTCTCACGAAAAGTTATGATGAATTCCTGCATTAGAAAGTGGGTAAAGAATGTTGCATTTTCAAAATTACAGTAGCTACGGTTAGGCGGCAATACCTAAAAGGTGGTATTTTATATATTTCCCTGATTAAAAAGAAATTTTTCCGGATCAATTAAGTTCTCGCGAACAGCATAAAGCACAATACCAGCTGTGTTGCTAATACCCAATTTACTCATAATGTTCTTGCGGTGCGTCATTACGGTGTGCGTACTGATGAAAAGTGAGTTGGCAATATGCTTGTTAGTGTTGCCCTCGGCAATTAATTTAATAATGTCCAATTCACGGCTCGATATTCTGATAGGATCACATGCAATTTCAGCAGCCAACGCAGTTAGATCACCCGGTTCATCGACACGCATCATCTTATCGACAATCTTGCCACAGAAGAACTTCTCTCCATTCGCAGTTGCATAAATTGCATCAGAAATTTCTTCCCTGCTACACTCTAGCAGCACATGGCTGGTAACACCTGCCTCTATCGCCGAAGTAATATCTTCCATAGTAAAGTCATGGGTGACAGCCAGAATTTTTGTTTTTGGTAAAAAATTCATAATAAGACCGATATCCTCAAAATCAAAGCTCGAACTAGAATAATTGAGCATCAATATATCCGGCTGTAACTTCCCAATCTTTGACATCAAAGTTTTGGAACAATCGGCTTCTCCAACGAGCACAACACCCTTTGAGGCCTGAATTAGAGATATTATCCCCTCCCGGCATAAGAAACTGCTATCTGCAACAAAAACTTCAATCATGACTTCAATCAGAAATATACCTACAAATTTAAGGAAAATCCCTGAAATCAAATAGCCTCAGCTGTGAATGCAAATATTTCTTGACCATGCTTGTCAGCCGGCTTCGCTCACTGAAGCTCTAGCGAAAGTGATATAGGCCGGGACAACAATTCAGATGGGCTATAGATTAATTGGAAAAAGGCTGTTCTTGAAAGCGAATATTAAATTTGGCTCCATTATCATTGAAATATTCTAACCGAGCATTTATTTGATCACTTAATGCAAGTATAATTTCCGTTCCCAATGATAGGGGGCTCTGCAGATTAAAATTTTCTGGTAGCCCAATGCCATTATCTTGAACCGTTACCTCAAAGTAACCCTCTGAGTTTACGAGTAGCACCTGAAGCTCAGGACTATCGACGCCTTTAAACGCATGTTTAATCGAATTCGTTATCATCTCTGAAATAATTAAACCCAATGGTACAGCGGTATCTAGTTGTAGCATAATATCACTTGCTTCTACCTGACATTTCACATTTGGGGTCATTTGTTGCTGAGACTCCATAAGATCGGCTAAATAAGATTTGAAATCAACCCGGTCAACTTTATTATCTTGGTATAGCTTCTGATGAATTAATGCAATGGCCTGAATTCTTCTTCTACTCTCATTCAGAACCGCTATAACCTCCTTATCTTTAACTGTTCTTTCTTGCAGTGAAATTAACGATGAAATAATTTGCAGGTTGTTTTTAACTCTATGATGTATTTCTTTCACGAGCGTTTGCTGATGTTGGTTTTGCGCAAATATTTCTTTGTTTTGGCGTTCTAGCTCGATGTTGGCCACTATTAAGGATTCATCTTTTTTGTTGATGGTTCGACTGAAATACAGCATAATAACAAATACCACAATACCCGTCCCGCTGAGGTTTAACAAACTGATAAAAGATAAGGTTTCAGGAGCTACGAAATGCGCTCCACCCCCATCATAGCAAATATAAAACAACACAAATGTTAGAATTGCTATTGAACCATTGAAAAATAACGTCATCCATATTTTCCAGGTAGAATTCAAAAGAAACACGATTGGCAGCAGAAACATGAAATAGATAAAACCAGAATCCCATCCCAACGCATAAGTATGGATTGAAACTTCAACCGCTACTGTATATCCTGCAATTAAAAACGACTGAGTCGCTTCAATTATATTGGATCTCAATAGAAAAAAACAAATTAGAAAGACTATTGTTCCTATGATTGGACAGAAGAGGATTTCATAAGCTCCGACAAAAAGCAAGACAGCAATAATGTAAATATTGGTATTCACCCCCATTATAAGGGCAGGAATCATTGCCTGTTTATACCTTCTATATATCTCATTCTGAGCTTTCACGAAGCCTAATTTAATAAATTGTACAGCGATACACTTTCAGATTATCTTAGAGCATGCGCATCGAATTAGCTCCTTTCAATTATGAACGCGATAGAAATAGACCAACAAGTAGGAATGCAACGTCAAAGCTAAGCTAAAATAGGTGATGAGGGCATACAACTCTCTTAGCCAAAACCCGATAGGATCAGACAAACCAGAATAATCGTTGTGGTCCATTTTACTTTTAATAGCCTCCTTACCCATATATCGAATCTTCAGAGCAAAGATCTCATCACCCATGAAAGCTTGCAGGTAGCGCTCTTCTCCAGGCTTAGCCTTGGCCATATCAAAATTCCGTGCTGCATCAAATGAAGAAGGCATATCCTGAATCCCTACAGGAAACCCACAGATTTCCAATCACTGTTATCCTTATTTATTTGTGTTAGCAGAGCTGATCCTGATCGGTCATCTATTCAATTATATATTCGATGCCGTCCTCTGCCAGTCTTACATTCTCAAAAACCGCCTTAGCTTCGTTTAGGAACAGATCCATTTTCTTATAACGAGCCGAAAAGTGACCCAATAGCAGCTGCGCTACCTCAGCTTTTTTTGCAATTTCAGCTGCCTGTGCTGCAGTCGAGTGATAGGTTTCCTTGGCTCTCGCCTTTTTATCTTCCATAAATGTGGCTTCATGATACAGAAGATTTACCCCTGCAATATTTTCTAAAATACGCTCTGAATAGGCTGTATCTGAGCAATATGCAAAAGATCGAATTTTAGCAGGGTCACGCGTGATTTCCTCGTTTTTGATCACTGTACCGGCCGAGGTCTGAAAATCTTCACCTTTCTTTATTCCAGCTCTGTCTTTAACAGGTATATTGTATTTTTCAATGGCCTCCTTCAAAATATTCCTCGGCTTTTCTACTTCCCGGATTAAAAATCCACTGCAGGGAATACTGTGTTTCAGCTTGATTGATTCAACGCAAAAATGTTTGTTTTCTACCAGGACCACACCTGACTCATTTTTAAGATTGTGGAAGTTTAGCTGATAGCTCAGTTTAGAATAAGATACTTCCAACTGTACTTCAATGGTCTTTTTCAAACCTTCATGCGCATAAATATGAATCGGCTTAGTTCTACCCAGCAAGTGCATGGTTGATAATAATCCTATGAGCCCATAAAAATGATCGCCATGCAAGTGGCTTATAAAAACATGGTCAATACGCTGGATGCTTATCTTGTTTTTGCGCAGCTGAATCTGAGTGCCTTCACCACAATCGATAAGAAGATATTGATTGGCAATCACAACCAGCTGACCTGAAAGGTTTCTGTTGGCCGTGGGTAGTGCTGCGCCCGATCCCAGGACGGTTACCGAGAATATATCCATGGGCTGGTTAGATATAAAGTTCGGGGTTCAATAATGACGATGACCATGACGATGACAATATTGATCTTCGGTCTTTTGTCATAGTCATTGAACAAAATGTAACGTACCCCATAATTCTATCGGTGGTTCAACTTTAGTTGGTGACTGGTTCAATTGTGTATTTAAGTACAAATATATTCTTCTGCCTGCCAGATTCACATGGACAGATTTCCTTTTCCTTCCGGCCGTCGGATTTCATCGCATAGCTTTTACCCTCACCAATATCAGCAGCGCTATGCATTGCGTGTACTTCACCAATGTGATCATCCATGCATCCTTTAAGCTTAAGAGGAGATATTACGTCCAGGTTATCCATAATCCACCTTCTTGTTTCTGCATTGCATGGAGCGTATTGATCCATAAGCCTTCCAAAAATATCGTTGACCCCATCTGCCTCCCAGCCCCCAGCGTGAACCCGAAATTCTTTGCCTTCAGGTAGGTAAACGGTGAACTCCTGATCTATTTTGATGTTTCGCTTTCTGGTTTTACCGATTCCATCATCCAAAATATCTTCAGCATCCGCAAAATCATTCAGGAACAGCCAATCGCCGCCTACCTCGAGAAACAACCTATACTCTGCCTTGCTTATGAATTCCTTTCGATGTCTAAACCGCAACGACTTAACGGATACCTTGTACTTGTTCATCACGGCACCTGCTGCCAATCCTTCTGCTTCATCCCAATAAACAAAAATAGTTCTCGCAAACACGTCAGTATCAGGCAGGTTTCTCCATGGTATGCTGATTTCTACAAAGGCGTCGTTGGGATTTACGTCACCCACCGGATAGCTCACCACAGATACTTTACCCGAATAGGTGTCTCCTTTTCTGCTGTCTATACGATACATGAGTTTAGAATTATTTGAAGGCCTTGGTAAAATTTGATTCACGCGAAATTTGTAATCCTTATCGCTCATTTTCACCTTTTGTACATACTCAGGAGCTTCCGCTCTGTTGTTGTTTAACGCCCCTCCATCACCACTGGCATACACATCTACCCTGGTGGCGTAGCCCCATTGCCGTCCTTTCAGCTTCATAAATACCGGTATGTTTCTTCTTACCGCTATTAAGCGTGCCGGATGAATTTCCGTTCTGGCAGGCGGATGTCCCCTATCCCAAAGCCATAATCCCTCCACGTGCACCCAGTCTCCTAATGTTGGCCAATTCCAAATAACGTCTTTACGTTCGTGGCCGCTAGAATAAAAACCACAGGATTTTCCCTGTTTGTTGAGTTCAGCACATATATTTCCGTCATTGTTGGCTCCCAAGCCCGTCTCCCATTCCACGTGAACATATTCCTTCAGTATGGTGTCCGCAGAAACCACACCGTTCTTTTCACTTCTCACGACGCTAAAGGCCAGCAAATTGGTATAGCGGCTATCGGGCGTTACATCTGGCTTCACATTAAAAGTCAGGTCGTGGGTATAGTGGTGATATGGAAAATCGCCCGGACTTACATGCGTATCTATGTGCTTACTATTTGGTTGGGGAATAACGGCACCCTCAAGTACAGCAATGTGATTATAATTCTCAACTGGAAGCCACGCAGGCAAAAGCACCCCTAGGTCTACCTTCTTTTTAAACATCAATATCTTCACGGTATCTAGGCAAGGTGAGAATCCTGCCTCCGCCTCAGTGCTTGATCTAGGACCTCTCACAATTTCTGGTCGTTGTTGGGCGCTAGCCTGCGACAACAACATCAAAGTGCCAATACACAAATACCCAAGAGTTCTGCTAAATGTCATTCCAAAAAAAACGCCCAGAAACATATCGTTGCCGGGCAAATATTTATTTATAAAAATTGATTTATCTAAGGAAATGCCTTCCCGTCAGACAATTATTTTGCGATTACCATCCTGTTCGTCAGGCGAGAATCGCCGCGCTGAATACTGTACAGATAAATTCCTGAAGCCATTTCGGGCAAAGCCACTTCAAAAATATTCATTCCCCTGCTCGCCGAGATAGTTTTGATATACACCAACTCACCCATCCAATTGTATATGGTAAAGTCAATCAAACCGGCGTCTTCAGAAGTAAAGAATATTTTCGTTTTCCCTACAAAAGGATTGGGGTGATTTTCAAGCAGATTCCACTTGTTATCATCAATTTCCAACACCGTGGGCACTACTATCGTAGAGGGTATCGTTACAACAACTAATGCATTGTCACATAGGATAGGTGACGGCATTCCATCATCACAAACTTGATATAAAACTGTATCCGTACCCGTAAATCCAATATTGGGTGTATACTGAATGCTATCAGCATTCAAAACCACTGCAATTCCACCTGTAGGAGCCGTAATAATTGTTGTGATCAAAGAATCGTAATCGTTATCAAAATCGTTGTTCTGTACATCTACAACAATGGCAACTGCGGAATCCGTTGTGACGAAATCATCAACTGCCACAGGTGCTGTGTTTATCAAAGAAGACACCAGTATCGTCACTGTAGCCGTGTCGCATAGCACCGGCATTCCAATATCACATACCTCGTAAGTAAGGGTGTCCAGTCCTGTAAAGCCGGCATTTGGCGTGTATTGAATACTGTCCGTGTTTAATACAACCGCAACACCGTTACCTGGCCCCGAAACAATTGTTGTAGTTAACAGTTGATTATCGGGGTCAAAATCATTTACCTGTACATCTATCACCACCACCACAGCAGAATCTGTATTAGAATTATCATCTATCGCACTTGGCGCACCGTTTACAAAGTTTCCCTGAGCGGTATCAGAGCTCGAGACACATCCGAAGGCATTGGTGGAGGTTAAAAAATAAGAGCCCGATTGGGTGAGCTGTAGCGTTTGCCCGTTTTCACCATTTATTGTATCTCCATTAAAATGCCATTGCAGGTTAGGGCTGGTTGAAAAACTCTGAAGCATATTGCCATTCTGAAAGAATGTTGGAACGGTAGGATTGCTCACAATAACTACGGTTTGAGTATCTGAAAATGTTACACAGCCATAAGTATTGGTAACCTCCACCCAATAATCTCCAGCGAGGGTTGCCAAATAAGAGGAATCCGTCTCTCCCAGCAATATGGTAGTATCCTCATACCATTGGTAAAACTGCCCCCCTCCCGATGTCAAAAGCACCGATCCGCCCTGGCAAACAGAATCGTTAGGGAAAACCGTCATCGCAGGTAGCACCGGCGAAGGATAGACGTGCACAGTGTCAACATCCGTATAACTCGTATCCAATTGAACGATAACAGTGGCAAATGCGTCAATCTCAGAAGTTGTTACCGAGTAAATTCCGGCTCCCGGAAAATTTGTTACGTATCCAATGCCTAAATAATCCCATTGGCTAATCAAATCCTCATCCCAAAATTCAAGTGAAAAGTTGTTGCCAATAATTACCTGACCTAGGTTAGACCACGATGGAGTTTTGCTGTCATCAACAGTAGGAGATTGCAAGGCGCTTGAACTATCGTTAAAATTGAAATATATGTCAGGATTACTAAGTCCACATATCAATTCCTCCACATCACCTGCCCAACCGCAACCAGTCGCGGTAGCTGAGACAGCTGTTAAAACATATTCATAAATATTCATGGTCATAGAAACCACATAATCGCCAGGAACAGTGTAATTAACATCTGGGAATTCCAGTGCACTGGTTGTGCTATTGCCAAAATCCCAGCTATAAGAATAGAGAGGATCTCCACCACTCTGAAGGATAGGTGTAAATGAAGTAGTGATGGAATCACAGCCTTGTGAGTTGCTCATCGTAAAAACACTGTTGCCAGAGCCGCTTGGTAAAATTTCCAACGGTACATCAAAGGTCGGATACTGTATGTACGGATTACCCGCCACATCAACATAAGCCTTTACGCTTACCGTAATAGTATAATTTCCTGGAAGTAATGGCGTACCGCAAATTCTGGCACATCCACGCTCAGAAGATGGTGGATTTTGAGGTGGATAAAAACTCGTTGTATCAGTACCCGTCCAATCATAGGAGGTCCATGACATGCCTGCAGGTAACCCTGTTAGGCCAATTACATCTATCTGGTTAAGCGTAACTGTTGCCGATATTGGGTCGGTGATGTCGAAATTTACCGGAATGTAAAACGTAACATCAGTTTCGTAGTATTGTTGAGCCGTATCCGTAGGCAATGTATCAGGACACAATAGTGGCTCGGCTGGTGTAATATCACACAATAAGTCTATTACACAAGCTGTGCAGCTCTGTGCATAGGAGGACCCAGCTCCCATTAGTGATATTATCACTAACGGGGCTAAGTATCTCGCTATATTGATCATGCTAATTTGCTGGAATTCCGAATCTTACTTTCGTGAAATGATCATTCTACCAGTGGCGGTGGCCTTCTCATCCTTCAAGCTATAAATGTAGATTCCCGGTGCAAGTCCATCAGAAGAGAACTGAAACTTATTCAGGCCGTTGGAAACGCTAAATTGCTTACTGTAAACAATCTTTCCAATTAGATTATAAACGGAGAAATCTACAGATCCACCTCCGGTAAGAGCAAACTGAATTTCAGTCTCATTTGTAAATGGATTTGGAACATTCTGTACACCGCTAAATCCCGGTACGCCTACCCCGGAGATACCACTAGGTTCACTTATGGTTACAGTAAGTGTATTGCTGCAACCACCAGCATCGGTAGCCGTTAAGACATAGATTCCTGCCGTAAGCCCGGTGAGGTCCTCATTAGTTGAAACTGGAGATGTGTCCCAGCTATACGTGTAGGGACTTGTACCGCCGGTTACCGTTACATCGATAGCGCCATCACTACCCCCTGCAGTTGAAACATTTGTTGCAAGCGTTAAAGTTGCTACTACCGTGTTTCCCGGCGCTGTTATTGTAGCGCTCAGCGTTCTTGAAAAGCAGCTATCGGTCACCGTTACACTGAAAGTGCCTCCAGCTAAACCTGTAAGATCCTCCGTCGTGGCAGCATTACTCCACATATATTCTCGCGTTCCTGCTCCTGAACCGCCAGTAACAGTTATATCAATCGCCCCATCAGTAGTGACACATCCTGTTGGATCCGTTGTAGCCGCTGTTACTGCCAGTCTTTCCACAACATTAATTTCATAGTAATCCAACGTATCATCCTGAGAAACCTTAATCAACCCACTTACCTTATCAGTACCCGTCCAAT
>DTRI01000191.1:0-2699 GCA_012966015.1 Flavobacteriales bacterium
GCGGGTTTATCTATGTCCTTGTATGCCCATACTTATCTGCCTTTACCCTTGATTGCCGCATTGGGTACGAAAGAGCAGAAAGAAAAATACCTGATTCCTGCCCTGAAAGGTGACAAAATTGCAGCATTGGGCGTTACAGAGCCTGGAGCTGGGTCCGATGTTGCTGGCATCAAAACTACCGCCGTTGATAAAGGCGACCATTACGAGATTAATGGTTCCAAGATGTTCATCACCAATGGCAACATAGCGGACTTTGTGGTTATCGCTGCAAAGACCGGAGAGGGATTTAACATGAGCATGATAATAGTAGATACAGATACGGAAGGTTTCTCATCCATTAAAATAGACAACAAGCTGGGCATGCACTCGTCCGATACTGCCCAGCTATTTTTTGAAAAATGTGTGATTCCCAAAACGAATTTGATCGGGCAGGAGGGGCACGGCTTTTACTATCAGATGAACAATTTTCAGGAAGAGCGATTGCTAGCGGCCATCACAGGAACATTTGTTGCGGAATGGTCTTTAGAAAAAGCCAAAAAATACTGTATGGAGCGAGAGGCATTTGGCCGTCCCATTGGTAAATTCCAGGTGGTGCGCCACAAGCTTGCACAAATGGCCATTAAGGTGGAGACCTGCAGATCTATTTCATTCAGAGCTGTCGCCGAATTTATAGAGCAAGGAAACAAGGCAGAGACCATCATCACCATGGCCAAGGCATACACCGGGGAAGAGGCCATTAAGGTGATCAATGATTCATTGCAGCTTCACGGTGGCGTTGGTTACACAGAAGACTACGGCATTGCCCGTGCATGGCGAGATGCAAGATTGCTCTCTATTGGTGGAGGCACGACAGAGATCATGCACGAAATTCTCGGTAAAGTTGTGCTGGATCAGGTTGAGCACAGCGATAAAATGTCAAAAGAAACAGCAAAGGCATAATAAATAATATCTCATGAAGAATTACCTCGTTACCCTATGCTCACTGCTTTCTATTAGCACATTTGCCCAAATTACCGTCCTCTCAACCGACATGCCCGTAATCGGAGATACCATCACCCGAAATGTAGACACCTTAACCACCGAAACTGAAGGCCCTGGCGGTGCGAACCAGGTATGGGATTTTACCGGTGCAGCCGCCCATGAGGTGAATGCAACCAGGGTGATTTTACCAAGCACTACACCATATGCTGCTGACTATGCGAGTTCGAATATGGCAATGACCAACGACAATGTCGCATTCATATACTTCGATGCGCAAACATCTTATTTCAATACAACAGGTGCAGCTGGTGATTTATTAAATAATGGAGTAATCATTAAAGCGAATTTCAGCCCAGACCTCACCGTGAACCAATTTCCTACAGATTACGGAAATAATTTTATCGATACCTATGCTTTTGATGTGACTACAGATGGTTCCGTAATTAATGTCCTGTTAGATTCCATAAGGATTAAACACAATGGTACCGTGTATGACACGACCGATGCGTGGGGAACCGTTATCACCGATATCGGTAGTTATAACACGCTACGGGTAAAGCGGGTCGAATTCAGTATTGATTCCATATGGACTAAATTGCCAGATCCAATCTGGCCTTTGCCTCCTTCACAGTGGACGTTCTTCGATGCATTCATCAATACCGCTACCACCTATTCCTGGATAGCCAAGGAAGGAAAGCTTGCTGTTGCAGAGCTCAACTTCGATAGCCTTGACAACCCGAATAACCTAACATGGACCACAGTACCCGCCATACCAGTTGCCGATTTTAACTACACTGATAATGGAAGTGGCAGCTTCTCCTTCAGTGACCAATCCACCAATACACCTGATGCCTGGTCCTGGGATTTTGGTGATGGTGGAAACTCGGGTTTCGCAAACCCACCCTACCAATACACCGTTGACGGAACTTATAACGTATGCTTAACCATAAGCAATGCAAGCGGTTCGGACACCTTTTGTGATACGCTAAACATTACGGGAATTATTGTTGGTGTTCGGGGTTTAACTGAATTGGCAGCGTTACGTGTTTTCCCAAATCCTACTACTGGAGAAATTTACATTGAATCTAGGCAAAAGGGGCTCTACACGTTGAAAATATATACGACCCTCGGCCAAGAATTAATTTTAGAAGAAATGAATCTCGGTAAAAATGAAACCAGGTACTTGAGCATTGGCCATTTGTCAGCTGGTGCATACTTGTATTCAATCGAATTAAGGGGAACCAGGAATAGATTCACGGGCACTATTACCATCGCAGAATAGGCGCTAAAAAAAGGGTGGCCAACGGCCACCCTTAAAACATTATCTGAAATCACTCACAAAAACAGATAACAGTCTTTATCCAGCTCTTCTAAATTGTTCTGACTCGGTACTACCTTCTAATGCTGCTGTGGATAATTTTCCTCCTGTAATGGTCTTTTGAATTTCATCAAAATAACCAGTTCCAACAAAGGATTGGTGCTTTACAGCCCTGAAACCGTGCTTAGCATTGGCAAACTCCCTTTCTTGCAATTCGGAGTATGCGGACATTCCCGTTTCCTTATAAGCTCTTGCCAGTTCGAACATTCCGTTATTCAATGAATGCCACCCCGCTAAGGTGATAAACTGATACTTATATCCCATTTCGGCAAGTTCCTCACGGAAGTTGACCATGGTTTTCTCATCCAGGTTCGCCTTCCAATTAAAAGATGGAGAGCAG
>DTRI01000191.1:2709-11346 GCA_012966015.1 Flavobacteriales bacterium
ACGCCAGTAGTTTCCCTGGGAACTTTTCATGAATCGCATGGGCAAATTTTCTAGCCTCCATTAGGTCTGGCCTGGAAGTCTCACACCACAACAAATCAGCGTATGGTGCATACGACAATCCCCTGCTAATTGCCTGATTGATACCTGCCTTTACCAGGTAGAATCCTTCGCTGGAGCGTTCACCAGTTATAAACTCATGATCACGTTCATCAATATCGGATGTGATCAGCGTAGCGGCATTCGCATCTGTTCGTGCGATGACGATTGTAGATACACCCATTACATCTGCTGCCAGTCTTGCAGCAACCAATTTATTAATAGCTTCTACAGTTGGCACCAATACCTTACCACCGAGGTGGCCGCACTTCTTTGCTGAGCTTAGCTGATCTTCAAAATGCACTGCTGCAGCTCCTGCAGTTATCATGTGCTTCATCAACTCAAATGCGTTTAAGTTTCCACCGAATCCGGCTTCTGCATCGGCAATAATTGGAACCACCCAATCCTTTGCTGTGTTCCCATCCATCCAATGTATTTCATCTGTTCTGATCAAAGCGTTGTTCAATCTCCTAATGAGCGCAGGAACAGCATCAACCGGATAGAGTGATTGATCCGGATACATGGTCTCAGCGGTATTTGAATCACCTGCAACTTGCCAGCCTGAGCAATAAATCGCTTTCAGGCCTGCTTCCACTTCCTGAATTGCCTGATTACCTGTTACAGCCCCCAGGGCACAAACGGTTTCACCGTTCTTGAGCATGGACCAGAAATTCTCTGCTCCTCTCTTAGCAAGTGTATGCTCAATTTGAAATGAGCCTCTGAGCTTTACCACATCTTCAGCTGAATACGTTCTCTCTGTATCTTCCCACCTTGGGTTTTTCGCCCAATCAGATTCGAGCCGTTCTATTTGTTCCTGTTTTGTCATACCAAATTTATTTAAACTGTTGGATTGTATAAAAATTCGTTGTTGGCTGATTCTGTAAGCACCTCCGTGTAGCGACCTGCTTCATCAGAAAAAACAGTAGAATTCTCATGGCAGATACAAATGTCTGTTTCAGAATTACTGTGAGCCGGCGCAATACCGTGATACTCTCCTGTTGCCAATTCTCTTTCAGTAACTATTGTGTTGCTATTCATGGTTTGGGGGTTTTTGCCAAGCAAATAATCATGTGCCTGATGATTAATAATCGTTAATATTTAGCTCCATTCTATTTTTATCTTTCAAAATTCGAACCGCACTTCCCAGGGCGGCTATTGTCATTACCCGCTTCGCCGCAGCCCGGTTTCCGAAGTCGCGTTCTACCGCAGTTTTTCTGTCTTTTGATAAGTGATGAATCATTTCAGTTAAGGTATTTATATGCCGGGAGTGTTAAAAACTCTTCAAAATTGTCGCTTGTAACAAGCTCATCAAATATTTCGGCAGACAATTCATATTTGCCGTTTTCATACTTTTCGTCTCCTACCAAATTTCTGATATGAGACAGCTGGTCAGGAACGAGAGATCTGTATAATTCAGCTGTAATTGGCGTTCCATCTTCTAACAATGCTTTTTCATTGCGAATCCATTGCCAAATCTGTGCCCTGGAAATCTCGGCAGTAGCCGCATCTTCCATTAAGTTGTAAATGGGCACACATCCATTTCCATTTAGCCAGGATTCTATGTACTGTATAGCAACGTCTATATTAAATTTCAACCCCTCCTCTGTGATGTCTCCTTGCAATGGTTCGATCAAATCCCGGGCAGACACGCTCACATCTTCTCGCAGTTTGTGTATTTGATTTGCCAAAGGCATGAATTCCTCAAAAACGTCCAAAGCAATCTGTACCAGAGCGGGATGAGCTACCCATGTACCATCATGTCCATCTTTTGCCTCTCGAATTTTATCCGTTCTTACCTTTTCAATGGCCTCTTCATTTGCTTTGGGATCTCCTTTGATGGGAATTTGTGCTGCCATTCCGCCAATAGCATGGGCCCCTCTCTTGTGACAAGTCTGTATAACCAACAAAGAATACGCTCTCATAAAATCAGCGGTCATGGTTATACTTGCACGATTTGGCAGCAGGCATTCTGG
This sequence comes from Flavobacteriales bacterium, assembly GCA_012966015.1. GTDB lineage: Bacteria > Bacteroidota > Bacteroidia > NORP154 > NORP154 > NORP154. The sequence goes on from DTRI01000191.1 coordinate 4,779, forward strand.
GTGATTTCTAAACCTTTTTATATACGAGAATATGTAATCCCATCTTCCGCAGTTGAGTCCTGCCGAGTGCCTTTTAAGCTCCCAAAGAATTTCGTTAATCTCAAAGCTTGCCAAAATCGTTTCAATGAGAACCGTTGCCTTAATTGTACCTTGCGTGATACCCAATTCCTCTTGTGCAAATACAAATACGCTATTCCATAATCTCGCTTCCAGATGGCTTTCCAATTTAGGCAGGTAGAAATACGGACCGGAGCCATTACTGATCAGCTTCTGGGCATTGTGAAAGAAATACAAGCCAAAATCCAATAATGAAGCGCTTACCAATTCACCATCTATTTTTATGTTTTTCTCTTCCAGGTGCCATCCCCTTGGCCTCACGACCAATGTGGCTATATCTTTATTCAGCTCATAGTGCTTGTTATTTAGAGGGTTTGTAAAAGAAATAGTTCTGTTCACCGCATCCCTTAAATTGATTTGACCCTCAATCACATTTGCCCACGTAGGCGAATTTGAATCTTCAAAATCTGCCATGAATACCTTGGCACCACAGTTCAGCGCATTGATTATCATTTTTCGCTCAACGGGACCCGTTATCTCCACTCTTCGATCTAACAGATCAGCAGGAACAGGATCTATTGTCCAATCGCTTTCTCTTACTTCCTTTGTATCCTCTAAAAAATCCGGGAACTTACCATTGTCAATTTCGAGCTGTCGCTCTTCTCTCTTCACCAGTAACTCCTTTCGCGTATTATTGAAGTTGCGATGCAGCTTAGCAATAAACTCCAACGCCTCGTCCGTAATAATTTTGGCGTAAGCCTCCGTCATCTCCCCTGTAATTTCAATTTCCAAGTCTTCTGCTGTTAGTTAGTCTACAATTTTATAAGTCTGGCTAGGACTTATAATAGATTTAATAAGTTCAACTATGTATTGTAAACCTTGTGCCACATTCGCCATATATCTGATGTTCAAGCACTTACATAATTTTACCATTGGGACTATTTTGTTTATTGGGATTGCATTCTCAAATTGGGAATGTTTATTCTTTTATCATATTCGCTTTACGCTACAAACCTACCAAAAGCGAATTTAAAATCCAAGCGAATTTTCGCTTCTTTTTATTTTTTTGCAAAATGTCTATATTTGCCATTGACAATGATTAGCCAAAGCCAAATAATAAAACTGATTTTCGGCCTGAAAATCAATCAATTGCGCCGGAAAAAGAAGCTAACCCCCGGCGAGCTTGCCGAGCGGTGCGGATTGTCTAATTCTTATTTGAATGAAATAGAAAAGGGTAAAAAATATCCAAAATCCGACAAAATATTCTCGATGGCTGAGGCTTTGAACGTGAAATATGACGACCTGGTTTCGCTAAAGCTCGGCAAGCAATTAGAACTAATTTCAGATTTATTGAACTCTCACGTATTTAAAGAGTTTCCGCTTGAGATGTTCGGAATTGAGCCAGGTAAATTGATAGAGCTAATCTCAAATGCTCCTCTCAAGATGAATGCTTTCATTAGCACAGTGATGGAAATTGCCAGGAATTACGAAATGAAGCAGGAGCATTTTTACCTGGCAACGCTAAGATCCTACCAGGAAATGCACGATAATTATTTTGAGGAGCTGGAAGATGCTGTTGACTTGTTCACCGTGAAATTTAAAATTAAAGCCAAGGCGCAGCTCAACCGCAGGCATTTGTATGATATATTGGAAAGCGAATACGGGTATACTATAGACAAGAAGAAGCTCACTAAAAACAAAGCGCTCCATCATTTCAGATCTGTATTTGTGCCAGCAACCAAGAAATTAATGATCAATGATGGGCTCACCGAATCTCAGAAAGCATTTTTACTGGCACGTGAAATCGCATTTAATTATCTAGATCTAACTGAGCGGCCCAACACCACCCCACCGTACAAGGCAAGATCATTTGAAGAAGTACTGGCAAATTTTAAAGCATCCTATTTTGCCGTCGCACTATTGATGAACCGTGAGTTGGTTATAGAAGACCTTAGAGAACTATTCAAATCTCCAAATTGGGACAACAAAGAATTTCTGTCACTCATGAGCAGGTACGAGGCTTCTCCGGAGATGTTTTTACACAGGCTGACCAATCTTCTACCTCGATATTTTGGAATAAAAAATTTGTTCTTCTTGAGATTTTCCCATAAGAGCAATACCAACGTGTATCACCTGACGAAAGAATTACATCTGTCCAAACTGCACAACCCTCATGGCAATGAATTGAACGAACACTATTGCCGAAGATGGGTATCTCTCAATATTATTGAAGACTTGAAAAAAATTCAAAAGAAAAAATCTATGAGTAATCCGATTGTTGGTGTGCAACGATCTAAATACTTTGGAACGGAAAACGAATACCTCTGTATCTCGGTTGCCAAACCCAATTCACCTGAACCAAATTCTCATATCAGCGTCACGGTTGGATTTTTAATTGATGAACACTTAAAGAAGAAGCTACACTTTCTTGACGATGAAGATATTATTACCAGAGTAGTCAATGAAACCTGTCAACGCTGCCCCATCGAAGATTGTAAAGAAAGAGTTGCAGATCCGGTTGTAATTGAACATCAAAACAGGATGGAGCTACTGGAATCAAATTTAGCAGAACTATCAAAATAGCTTTGCCATGAATCACGTAATTAGACTGTTTTGCTTCTGTCTGTTACAGTTCATGTTGAGCGTACTTTCGACGGCACAGGATAGCATTCCCAACCCGGCGACTGATCTCCTTATAATTGAATCACTCAACAAAGGTCCATGTGATGCTCTTTTCAAATTATATGACAACATGGGAAAACTGGTGAATTCTTCAAACTTGCATGGTGTCTATAATTCAAACAAAAGACCTGGACACAGGAATATACTTCTACACAATAATAGGAGAGGATAATATTCACGAAAGGTTAGGAAAGACTATCCTTAGCCGCTGACTCCAATCAGCTTGAAGCCCCGGCCGTGAACATTCACAATTTCCACAGATGGATCGGCCTTGAGGTATTTACGGAGCTTGGCGATATATACATCCATACTTCTGGCATTGAAATAACTATCATCACCCCAGATAGACTTTAAAGCGTATTCCCTTTCCAGGGTTTCGGCTCCAGTATTGCAAAGTAACCCCAACAAGGCACTTTCCTTTGACGTGAGCTTAGTGGACTTCTTGCCTATTAAAAGTGTTTGGTGATCCTGATTGAATTCAAAGCTACCGATGCTGTGTTGTTTCTTGTCAGCTTTTCTGGATGTTTGTGCCTGTGTACGCCTCAGGATGGCATTCATTCTTGCCAATAACTCGTCCATACTAAATGGCTTCGTTAGGTAGTCATCGGCTCCAACCGCAAATCCTTCAATTGTATCTTCCTTCAGTGACTTAGCTGTGAGAAACAGGATTGGCACTTCCTTATCTGTCTTCCGAATTTCCTTAGCAAGCGTAAAGCCATCTTTAATGGGCATCATAATATCCAGAATACAGAACTCATACTTTCCCCCAACAAACTCATCATATCCCTTTTGACCATCCGTGCGTAAGGTAGGCGCATATCCTTTAGCCTCGAGGTAATCAGATAAGATTGTTCCCAAATTGGAATCATCTTCAACAACCAATACGTTTAATTTATCCATGGGTCTTAGGTATGAACATTTCAAAGGTACTCCCTTTGTTGATTTCACTCTTCACCTCGATTGTTCCACCGTGCTTTTCAATGACCGTTTGCACGTAGTTCAATCCGAGTCCGAAGCCCTTAACATTGTGAATATTACCCTTCGGCACCCTGTAGAGCTTCTCAAATATCTTCTTTCTATCTTCTTTGCTTATACCAATTCCCTTATCAGAACAGCTTATCACCACACCCTCTTTTGTCTTCTTTGCAGACAAGATTACTTGCGGAGCATCAGGCGAATATTTCACGGCGTTATCGATTAAATTGGTAATTGCGTTCGTAAGATGAAACTGATCAGCATAAATTGTCACATCACTGTTGGCGAGGTCCACTTTAAGTTCGCCACTCTTTTTAAGTACTTGCATTTCCATCTTAGCGACTGCTTTGCTCACCAATTCGCTGGCACTCATATTCTCCCTGTTAAGGCCAAAGCTCTCTTTGTCCAACACTGCACTTTGCAATACGTTTTCTACCAATTTACCCAAACGCTTATTTTCATCCTGAATCATTTTAATATAGTTACTCATTCTTTCAGGAGAAGTTTTAATTCCTCTATCACCAATCGCCTCTGCTGCCAATGAAATAGTCGAGATGGGTGTTTTAAGCTCGTGCGTCATATTATTGATAAAATCTGTTTTAATTTCTGAATCTCTCTTTTGCTCGTAGATGGTTTTAACCGTGTAATAGAAGCTTAAGATAACTGCCAGGGTTATAAATATAGATAGCGACAGCACACCGGACATAGTCTTTAGCAGGTATTTGCTCTTATCTGGAAAAAACACACTTAAAAAGGTAGGCTCTGAGAAAACATTAGCCGGAAAGAGATGTACCTTATAAGGGGACTGTGATATTTCAGGAAGAATATCTCTGTTCTGCATCTTCACCACCGCATTGTCATAAGAATCGAATATTCCAGATGCAAATGCCAGATTAATTCCCTTTTGTTCAAGCTCTATTTCAAGCATAGAGTCAATAATTGCCGGGTCAACCCTGTCCTTGGTGCCTCCTTGAATATCGACAATTACCATCTCGCGCATTATTTCTTTTACCATGCCCAATTTTCTGTTCATCTTAAATGAATCCATGCGTAGCTTCTTCGATACTTGATGAAAGCCATCAATACTCATCTTAAAAGCATTTTCATTTATTTCAATATTAAAGTCAATCATCTGCTGAGCATCTCCCGAGAAAAATGAGTGAGCCAAACTATTGAATGACATATGCATGCTATCGGAATTGCCATCCGATCGAACTTCTATCCTAACGTGCTCTTTTGAATTTCCACCAGGAGAACGATCAAACATTACCTTTCCGTTTGCATCAGGAGGTGATATAAATGATAGGCCCTCCATGCTATCAATTTTTCTTTCCAATTGAGCCAGCTGGTTAAAGCGTACGGTTTGGGCACCAAATCCTCTAACCACACTCAATGCTTCCCGCCTCTCCAGGCTCTTAACCACATTTGACAAAGCCTCAGCAACACCTTGATCAAACTGCTGTTCTTTCAGAGAAATTGCGTGCCGAATCCAGTACATCTGAATTAAGATCAACCCAATAAGCGCCAGGCTGACCATTACAATGGAAATATTGAGAAACTTCTTATTCATGTGTTTATAATCGATTTTTTAAGGGTCACATGGAACTCGCCATCAGTCATCCTCACCCGTGTAAGAAGTTGGGTCAGGCTCGTTTCACAAAGCAAATTTACCCCAGAAAAGCCAACGATTTCCCGGTTTAACATTTTTTAACAGTTGTTATGAATTCTTTAGCATGGGCGTACCTGTGTGTTGACTATGTTAGTTTTACTTAAAAAAATTCGGTTTAACCCATAGCAACCACAACTCAGCATATAACTTCAAAAATGGATAAAAAGTATCTGCCCAAACTAAAGCAAGATGGTCGATTGCGGCGCCAGTGGTAATTGGCTTAATTGGATTTACGGCTAGTCACACATTTATCAACAATAATGACGATGCTGAAAATGGAGATGACAGGATTTTGTGAAAATAATTAAAATTGAAGATGGGGCTTTTAATGAAGTCTTTCCCCAGTCACAAAGAGCTTAAAGTCGTATTCAGGGATATACTATGCGTGTGATTCAGCGACGAAACGCGAACAGGTGCAAAAGCCTTGTGCTCTTTGCGGTTAGACACACTATCCGTGCCATATACAGCCTCAGGCCAGGTTCGATCTAAATATCCTTTAGCAAAATATTCGCAGAAGATTTCTCAATCGACTTTTGGATAGCATCCATTGAGGCCTTTATGGTTTTCAACTCTGCTGACGCCTCCACTGGCAGCTCATCGCCTCCAAGATTCTCAATGGCGTTTACCACAGTACAAATTGAGATTTTGTTGATGCTCTGTGCAGGTTGATAGCTAACAACTTTGGGATCTTCGGTATGAACTTCAGAAATGATGTGAGCCTCTTGCAGGTCAAATAGTACTTGCCGGACAATTCTGATAGGAATGTTCAAATCATCAGATATCTGTTGCGTTGTGGAGCTTTCTTCCCCCTTATCAAATTCAAGAACCAGGTGATGGGTTATCAACACGCTCAGCAGCCTTCTGTGGTTATAACTGACATCCGAGGAATCAATTTCCAATTCATATTTGTCTACATTTTGTTTGGCAAAAGATAATTCTGCACCGAACAGAATAATCAGCCAGCTGATCTGCAACCAGGCCAGGAATAAGGGTAAGGCTGCGAAACTACCATAAATGGCATTGTAGCTCGCGACCCCTATTTGAAAATTAACATAAAGAAATTCTGTTAATTGGAAAATTGTACCAGCTATGACCCCTGCAAACAATGCTGCCCCAAAATTAACTTTGGTATTGGGCATTACTATATAAATAAAAGTCAGGAGTAGCCATACCAGGGAATAAGGT
>DTRI01000192.1:0-22844 GCA_012966015.1 Flavobacteriales bacterium
AATGAATCCCATGGATGTTCTGAAAGCTGCTTAAGTCCAAGTTGTATTCTGGTCTTGTTCTCATCAAAATCAAGGATAACAACATTTAACTTTTCATCCAGGCTTACAATCTCTTCAGGATGAGAAATCCTTCCATAAGATAGGTCTGTAATATGTACGAGTCCATCTACTCCACCGAGATCCATAAATACACCATAAGAGGTGATGTTCTTGACCATTCCTTCGAGCACCTGGCCTTTCTCAAGCTTGGCGATAATGCCTTTTCTCTGCTCCTTAAGTTCAGATTCAATAAGCGCTTTGTGGGAAACCACCACATTCTTAAATTCCTTGTTAATTTTAACAACCCTAAACTCCATTGTTTTCCCAACGTACATGTCGTAATCTCTTACGGGCTTCACATCGATCTGAGAACCTGGCAGGAAGGCCTCAATGCCAAATACATCTACAATCAATCCGCCTTTTGTTCTACACTTCACGAAGCCTGTTATTACTTCGTCCGTATTCAGTGCTGCATTCACCTTATCCCATGCCATCAATGCTCTCGCCTGCTTGTGCGATAGGATGAGCTGCCCATTTTTGTCTTCCTGTATTTCAATGAATACGTCTACCTCGTCTCCTACTTTAAGATCGGGATTGTACCTAAATTCTGAAATTGAGACTATGCTCTCCGACTTAAAGCCAATATTAATTATTACCTCTCTGTTGTTCTTTGAAACGATAGTTCCTGCAACAACTTCACCTTCAGATATAGATTTGAGAGAGTCACCATAAAGTTTTTCGAATTTTTCACGGTCTTCTTTTGAATATTCGTCAAGCTCAGCGTCAACCTGCGACCAATCAAAATCCTTTAACGGTTCATCTTCGAGCTTTCTCGCTTTGGCCTTAGCTGTGGGTTTTTCAGCCTTTGGCTGATTCTCATCACTTTCGCCATCTGATTTCTTCTCTGCTTCTGGTTTAGGTTTTTCTTCTTTCGGTTCCTCTTCAGCTACAACCTCCGCAACACCTTCTTCTGGTGTATCTGAATCTTCTTTCTCTTCTTCTGACGCCTCAACAGGCTCCTCGGTAGTTGCTTCTACTTCAGCAGGCTCCTCAGTAGCTGCTTCTGCTTCAACAGGCTCCTCAGTAGCTGCTTCTGCTTCAACAGGCTCCTCGGTAGTTGCTTCTACTTCAGCAGGCTCCTCAGTAGCTGCTTCTGCTTCAGCAGGATCCTCGGTAGTTGCTTCTGCTTCAGCAGGATCCTCGGTAGTTGCTTCTACTGCTTCCTCCGTAGTTTCTTTCTCCTCCTCTTTAACCTCATCTTTAGCTTCTGAACTCTCGCTCGCTTCCTGCTCTCCTGTGTCGGTGGCGGTTTCGTCTACGTTGTTTTCAGCTTTTTCAGTAGTGTCAGCAGTTTCTGTACTTTCCTTATCCTGTTTTTCTGCTGCTTGCGTTTCCGAATCTACAATAGCTTCCGAAGCTTCTTGTTTCTCTGTAGTCATCTTAATTTTGCGCCCTGACGCGTTTGTATTCCGTTTATTTCCGGTATAAAACGGAAGAAGTTAGTTCAGATCTTATTCAGTTACCGGTTAAATACATAAGACCATGTTCCGATTTTCGGAGTGCAAAGGTATTATTTATCTCAGTAAATACAAGCTAAATCGCGAAGATATTTCAGGACGCCTGGAAGGTTAATTGGCTATCCTATTGATGGGTTGACTGCAGTTTTTTAACTATGAAGCTAAATAGATTTCCCAACGGTTTTTCTACCATCAGTTGTATCATTGGATTCAAGTCAGCTTCTAAAATCATCTGAGCCTCACAAGTGCCATCGCCCTGGTCGCCGATTTTGCAGTTAAGGTCAAATTTGAACGGAGATTTATCGGTCGACACGATTTTTACTTCTGTATTTGCAATCTTTTCTGAAATTTTCATTCCGATTTTGGCCATTCCCTGAATTGTAAACAAACAGCTATCCTCCGTAGATTCCCAACCACTTACCTGATCGGGCATTAGTTGCTCAAAATTATTGAAGTCGCAGAGAAAGGTAAAAATATCTTCTGCTGTTGCGTTCACAATTGCTTTGTCACTTTCAATTACAGTCATTTTAAAAAGTATTCTTGGGTTAAATTTGGTATTAGCTATTAGCCATCATTGATTTAGGATCGTTTCGCCATTTTGTAAGCACTTCAATATCGCCTTCGCTTACATAGTTCATTTCAAGTGCTTCTTTAATCAGTGAGTCGTAGTTTGAAAGCGTAAACAATTTACATCCCTGAGACTTGAAATTATTGGTGGCTTCATTAAAATCATAGGTAAATATGGCCACCATGCCCATTACTACAATCTCTTCTTCTCTTAATACATCTACAACAGCGAGGCTACTGCCACCCGTTGAGATAAGGTCTTCAATAACTACCACGCTTTGATCTTCATATAATTCTCCTTCAATGGCATTCTTCATACCGTGTTCTTTCACCTTGGCTCTAACATATGCAAAAGGCAGATTCAGCTTATCCGCTACCAAAGCACCAATGGCAATCCCACCGGTTGCTACGCCAACAATGGCATCAACGCCTTCAAATTTCCCGGAAATCACTGCGGTAATTTCTTCAACAACGGACGTGCGAATGCTGGGTGCAGATAGAATTTTTCTATTGTCGCAATAAATGGGTGATAAAATCCCGGAAGCCCAGGTAAATGGATCAGACGGTTGGAGCTTAACTGCCTTTATATCCAGCAAATATTTTGCTATTTTTGAAGCGATATCTTTACTTGCTATCATTCGGTAAATGTATAAAATTTTCATCAACGATAAGCCACTGATTTTATCAGACAACAAGGAAGAATACAAGGAGGCTGAATCCAATATTTTCTTAAGCTCAGCAACAAAAGAAGAGCTGCTTTTTGGTATTGATGCCTTGCAAAATCAGGAAAATGTGGAGAGTCTTTTTGTGTGTAGAGAGGACCTGAATTCACTATGGGAAGAATTTAAAAGTGCCTTCACTTTTATCGAATGCGCCGGTGGAATTGTGACGAACCAACATCGAGAAGTGTTATTTATTTTCCGAAAGGAGATTTGGGATCTCCCAAAAGGCAAAATAGAAGCCGGCGAAGATGCTAAAGACGCTGCTCTTCGAGAGGTGCAGGAAGAATGTGGCCTCACTGGTTTAGAAATTACAGGTTCCTCAGGTGAGACTTATCACACCTATTCGGAGAGAGAGAATAATTTTCTTAAAAGAACACGATGGTTTAATATGAAATATACAGGCGCTGATGCACCCACACCCCAAGCTTCGGAGGGCATAAGCAAGGCAGCGTGGTTTTCTGATGAAGAAATGAACAAACCGCTTGAGAACACATACAGTTCTTTGAAGGATTTGTTAGATACAACAACCTAGTTATGGTTACCGGTCGGGATCGATCAACCCTGATTTCTTCTCTCCTGGATTTAATATATCGTAAAACGTTTTTTCAATATTCTGGCTCGGCCGTGCTGCGGGTGATGCCACAAATTTCCCCAGGGGATCAATTAAAAAGTACATGGGAATAGCCTTGATATCGTAATCTTTTTTAAGCTTTTTATCACTTCCGCCAAAGAGAAATATTGATTTATTCTCCTCATAATTGCCCACGTAGTTATTATCCTTTAGATATTGAGTCATAGCAGCAAATTCCCGGTCAATTGAAATACTCACAAATACAATTTTATCTCCGTATTTCTCGATCAGTGAAGAAGTAAGTCGCATCTCTTTAATACAAGGAACACACCAGGTAGCCCAGAAATCGAGATACACATATTTTCCTCTTAATTCGCTTAGGGAAACTTGCTTGCCATCGTATCCCTCTAGCGAGAATACAGGTGCCAAAGTCCCCTTGCTTAACCGCGTGAGTGCCGTCTTTACATTGGCAGCAATTGATTTATGATAAGAGATGTTTGTTTTTTGAATGACGGTATCGAGCATATCGAGTACCATGGCCTTTTTAAAATCCGGATTCTGATACAAATCAAAAAGACCCTTGATCAAAACAAGTTCTCTTAACGTATCGTTCTCTAGATTTTGATCTTTGGCCAATGCATCCATCAGTCCATTATAATTCTTTCGGACATTGATGTCGTCCTTCACATATTCTCCGTCAAGCGACATAGAAACCAGAAAGAGCTTGTTGGGAAAATACTGAGTGATAAAGTTCATGTATTCCGGATGCTTAGCTCTTACATTTTGATCCCTGATATATCTATCATCGAATAACTTCTTTTTGTTCTTATAGATCATTTGATGTAATAGCGCAACCTTATAGGTCACATAAGTAGTTACAAAATGCTGTCCCGATGAACTGTAGCGCTTGCTTAAATCCGTAAACACGCTGTCAACAAGCGATTTTTTTCTTCCACGTACCAGATAAGGATAATATTCAGCAGTGAGCCTTTCATATTCGGTGTTGAACTTTCTTATCTTTTCATTTACATCATTCTCAGTTTCTGGCTTCACTACAAGTCCGGCATTGACAGCCTGATCTACAGGTTTGTTGACTGTAATTCTCAGTTGCTTTCCCGGTTCAAGATATATTACAAATTCATCTCCCTGCACTTTCAGGAAGGCCTGAATAGTCCCTTGCACATCAATTTTCATCGTGAAATTCCCACTTTGATCGGGAATAACACTTGCCAATTCCCGCTCATAAAAAGAAATATAATCACTATAATGAGTTAGGCTAATTTCTTCGTTTTTATAATCGTCTGTAGATCCTATAATCACAACCTCACTTGCAGATGCTATGTGCAAAGCCAAGATAAAGAATGGAAATAAGAGGATTTGCCTCAGATTATTAGAGAGAAATTGAATCTGGTACAAACTGTGATGCATCGCCGCCATTTCTTATAATATCCCTGACAATTGTTGAATTAATTGCTGACAATTCAGGTTTAGAGAGCATGAAAACCGTATCTATATCAGGGGCTAGCGCTTTGTTCATTTGCGCAATGCTTCTTTCAAATTCAAAATCCGCTGACGATCTCAATCCACGAAGCACATATTGTGCCTGCTTTTCTTTGCAAAAGTCCATTGTAAGGCCTTCGTACTTCTCCACCTTCACTTTATCCTCACCTTCAAATACCTTACCAATCCATTGCTCGCGCTGGTCAAGTGAATATAAATACTTCTTCGAAGCGTTTATTCCAATTGCCACAATCACTTCGTCAAACAATGGTAACGCCCTCCTAACAATCGACTCATGCCCTTTGGTTATGGGGTCGAAAGATCCTGGGAAAACAGCTATTGTCTTCATCCCTTAAAAATACTAAAATTCACCTCACCACTATTTCGCCTCTGGTAAAATCCTTTTTCATTTTTAAAGTCAGTGTTTGACCCATGCTCTACTACTAAGAGCCCCTCTTCTTTTAATAGTTTGTTTTTCATAATTAATCCTGGAATTTCCCCAATCCTATCAAGTGAATACGGCGGATCAGCGAAAATCAAATTGAATTTTTTTGTGCAGCTATCGATGAACCTGAATACGTCTGATCGCACTATGTGTGCATCGGCCATTCCAAGCTTACCCAACGTACTTTTGATAAAAACAATGCACCGAGGATCACGTTCTACCAGGGTTACACTTGGCACTCCTCTGGAAATGAGCTCATAGCTAATATTACCTGTGCCCGCAAAGAGGTCGAGCGCATCCAAATCAGTGAAATCAACGTGGTTGTTTAATATGTTGAAGAGGCTTTCTTTTGCCCGGTCCGTTGTTGGCCTCACAGTGAGATTAGCAGGTGGATTAAATACCCTGCCCTTGAATTCTCCACTTATTACACGCACAGATACTGGGAAAAGAGATTGTAATAATAATGAGCGGGAAGGTCTTCAAACTGATAGCTGTACTCAAAATTATCAGGCCTTTTGGAAATGGTGATGTTCCTGATATACGTATACAACATTGAATAATAAGAAGAGTTTTTATCGAGTTCTCCTATTACTTCCGTTTCTATCTTTTCCGGATTCAGCAGCAACTGCTCACAGACATACAATATGTAGTAAACAAAGTCCTCTTTGCTTTGGCAACTGAACGAATTGTAAAGCGTGAGCTGGTTTTCGTCTATTGCCAAAATCTCAAATGAATCCTTATGAAAATGGACGAGCAACACTTTCTTATGTTGATTTTTATATCGGAGCATTGCCGATTGAATTAAAATACTGGAATGGTGTCTGATCACAATATTCTGATACGCACCCTGAAGCAAATTCTTAGCCTCCTCAGAAAAGTAATAGAGATTTACACTTTTCAGTTCGCTGAGTGTATCATTAGCAAATTCACCCTTGTGAGTGCTCGCTAATCCAGCATCAAATGTCCCTTTCTCATTGTTCAGATTTAGCTGAAGAAATTCGCCTGCTTTGCCTTCATCAAAAATAGCAGTGGGTACTAGGGTAGCCTGGTTATCTACGTACGCCGCACTAACTGATTTGAATTTACTTCTCAGAACGGAATTGTCATTAAATGCCCTCTGCATCGCGTTTACCGGAAAAGTAAATCCTAAAGGATTATTCAGCTCAATATTCTCAATTGCCAGATACTTATTCCTTTCAATATCAAGAACACTATAGGCGATTCCAGTCTTACACAGCTGAATGGACAGGTGATAAGCTTCCGACTTAGAAATGTCGAAGGATTTATCTACTAAATTAAAATTGCCATGAAACGCGGTGCCAACTGAATCGATACTGCCAAAAGATAACTTACCAGATTCTTGTAAAGATTGGGGTGTGACCATTATTCTCCCCAGTTTCCACTTGTGGAAGGATCTTCCATTGAGCCTACTTGAAGTCCTTCACCCAAATCAATGGCCTCGTTGGAGGTATCTATGCCTCTATACACATGCTCAAATGCTGCAAATACAGCAAAAACGCTCACCCTAACTTTTCCCTTTTCAACAAATCCAGCGTTAAAATCAAACTTTACACCATTGCCGAACGGGATATAGGGCAGAGAATCAATATAAAACGCCATGAGATGGTCTCTCAAATATCTAGGAGAAAAAATAGAATCTTTTACAGAAACATAAGAAGTGTCTCTGGTAACCAAGCCTAACAGCACGGCTTGTGACTCTGACATTGTATCGGGCACCATACCCTCCGCTTTTATCATTGGAAATGAATCATGCTTAACAAAATCCAGCAACTGCTCAAAATCTTTCGCATATCTGTCATTCACTGATTTATACGCCATTTGAGCCGTACGAATATCCTTCAGGTTTTGAATTACAGCACTCCGCCTATCATGTGTTTGTTCCTCAAATTCAATCTTGCCCGCAATGCTTTGATAAACTAAAAATGACAGCACAGCCACTACAACCCAGAGTCCTATTTTGATACCAATTTTCATAGATTTGTTAATTATCGAGGTTCATTTTAAGGGAAACAAAACTACAATTTTTTTTGTTTTTGCCCTTGTTGCATCAATAAACTGAAAAACGCATGGTTCTGAGGTGGATGTACAGAATGTTCTTTTGGCTGGCGGGCTGGAAAATTGACGGAACCATACCGTCGCATATCAAAAAATGTGTGATCATTGGCGCTCCCCACACCAGCTCCTGGGATTTCCCACTTGGCATGGCCACCTTAGAAACACTCAAGATCGATATTCGATATCTATACAAGAAGGAGCTCCATGTTTTTCCCCTCAAATTCATATTTGACAAGAGTGGCGGAATACCAATAGATCGCAGCGTGAAGGGAAAATGGGTGAATAACATTGTTGAATTATTTAATTCCAGTGACGAATTATTCTTTGTAATTGCCCCTGAAGCAACTAGGAGTGATGCTACAAGGTGGAAGAGCGGATTTTACCATATTGCAAACGGCGCAAACGTTCCTATACTAATGGGTTATTTAGATTACAAAACCAAAACTGCTGGATTCGGCCCGGTACTTTATCCAACTGGAGATATTGTTATGGATTTCAAAGAGATAAAGTCGTTTTACAGTGCAAAAGTTGGCAAAAACGATGCGCATTTTAACCGGGATGCAATCAGGGCGACATCGACCCTGATGACATTCTGTGCCCCACTTTATTTTTGATCGAATTCAGCGGGTACAACAATTCTTGACTAATTGAGTTTATACCAGATAACCGCAAATCACGCAATGAACTCCATAGTTTCAGGGATACTTCTTTACGCATTCCTATTTTTAACGTGTTTGACTTCTACGGCACAAATAGGTGGCAATAGCACTTTTAAATCTTTGAATCTGGTTACGTCTGCACGAGTGGCTTCTCTGGGGGGAAGTGCAATATCCATTAGAGATGATGATGTGGACTTGGCATGGCAAAATCCATCTTTGCTTAATCCTTCAATGGACAACCACTTTGTGCTGAGCTTTGTAGACTATATCTCCGATATTAAGTACACGTCGTTCGTCTATTCTAAAACATATAAGAAACTTGGAAGCTTCTCCGCAGGTTTTAACTATCTACACTATGGCACCTTCCTGGAAGCAGATGCCACTGGTGAAATATTTCGAGAATTTACTGCCCAGGATTTTATAATAAATATAGGCTGGGGAAGAGAGGTGGTGCCTTCTTTTAAATTTGCAACTGACAAGGATCTCGATCTCGATTCGACCTTTTTTATTGGAGCGAACTTAAAATTTATCAATTCAACTTTTCACTTTGACTATCATTCAATGGGCATCGCGCTTGATCTGGCCGGGACCTATTACAATGAACAGAGAAACCTGGCCATTGCTGTTTTAGTAAAAAATATAGGATATCAGCTTAAACCTTACACCAAAAAAAACAGGGAGCCGCTTCCATTTGAGTGGCAGCTGGGAATATCTCATAAATTGAAACATGCCCCGTTTAGGCTGATGGCTAATTTTACTGATCTCCAAAAATGGGATTTAACATATGACGATCCAGCCACAACCAGCTCATTCTTAGAATCTGAAGAAGCTGATACAACAGCATGGGAAAAATTTGGAAGTGCTTTAAAGAGTGGCAGCGACAAATTTATGCGGCATACAGTGATAGGTGTAGAGCTGATAATTACCAGAGCTATTATAATTCGATTTGGTTATAACTACAGGCGAAGAAAGGAAATGTTAATAGTTGGCAAAAAAGGCTTTTCAGGATTTTCGTTTGGCCTGGGAATCAAGATTAAAAAATTTCATATTAGCTATGCAAGAGCTGGTTACCATATCGCAGGTGGCTCCAACCATTTTACAATCAGAACTGATTTGTCAGCATTTTATACCAAAAAGAGCAAGGAAATCTATCCATTCATTATGGAGTAAATAAATGGCAGGCAGAAAAATTACCATAGCTATAGACGGATATTCATCCTGCGGAAAAAGCACATTGGCGAAATCACTTGCCATCAGCCTGGATTACACTTACGTTGATACGGGTGCTATGTACAGGGCCATAACGCTATTCTGTATGCGACAAAATTTGGTTAATAATAATGGCGTAGACGAGTCGAGAATAATTGAAAAATTGAATGACATAAGCCTAGCATTTATTCAAGATCCAGAAACGAACACCTCCCCTATTTTTCTGAATGGGGAAAATGTGGAATCCCAAATCAGAAAAATGGATGTTTCGAATCAGGTATCACAAATTAGTGCCATCAGAGAAGTTCGAAAGAAAATGGTACAAATCCAGCAGAAAATGGGTATTGCCAAAGGTGTGGTAATGGAAGGTCGTGACATAGGAACCATTGTGTTTCCCGACGCGGAACTAAAGCTCTTTATGACAGCTGACATGGAAACACGCGTAAAGAGACGCTACAAAGAGATGCGAGAAAAGAAAATAGATGTGTCGATGGATGAAGTACGGGATAATGTTAACTCCCGGGATTATGAAGATACCCACCGACAAGAAAGTCCATTGATACAAGCTGATGATGCGATTGTACTTGACAATACCAACCTCGATTTGGAACAGCAATTACAAATAGCTCTTGAATTGGTTGAGAAAAAGATTGAAATATTAGGATAGCCTCCTATTTTAGCTCCGCCAGAACCTCTTCCACCGATTTCACATCGTTATAAAAAGAAATTAATGTTTGCAGCACATCTTCCACTGTTGCATCCGGACAAGATGCACCGCTTGTAAGGATAACATCTACTTTATCTTTATGGGGAAGGAAGTCCCTCGATGTTTTCATGTTGTTATTGTGATGATCATAATGACGGATGATGTTTTTCGCTAATATTTCATTTGCGGTAGAAATGTAATAGGTGGGTAACTTTTCTTCACACAATTCTACAATATGTGATGTGTTAGAGCTATTGTATCCTCCTACCACAATAGCGAAGTCCGCCCTGCTATTCAGAAGACTGTAGGTAGCCTGTTGATTGTCGTTGGTTGCATAGCAGAGTGTGTCACGAGTGTCGGCAAAATGCTGTTTCAGATTGTCTTTCCCAAATTTTTTCAAAATCGCCTCCTTAACAAAGTTCGCAATTTCATTGGTTTCCGTTGCGAGCATTGTAGTTTGATTTACAACACCTACTTTGTCCAGGTGAGTGTCCGGATCAAAACCTTCCGTGAATTTCCCTTCAAATAATTTCATGAACTCCTCCTTCTCCATGCTGCCCGCTATATAGTCTGTCAAATATTTTGTTTCAGCCATATTCTTCACAATTATAGAGGGTGCGTTTCTCCGGCTGTGTGAGAATGTGGCCCGCGTTTCCTCATGATTGTGTTTTCCATGAATAATTACTGAGTAGCTCTCATCACCCAGCTGCTCCGTTCGGTTCCAAACGCGTTCTACAAAGGGACATGTAGTATCGTATTTGTGTACTTCGATTCCAATATCTTTTAGTTTTTGTTCCGTTTCTATTGTGGTTCCAAAAGCTGGAATGATAACTATATCACTAGGTTTTAATTCTTCCCATTCCATGAACTTGTTTCCTTCAGTGTCCATAATAAATCGAATGCCCTTATCCTGTAGGTCACGATTTACATTTGGGTTGTGAATCATCTGGCTCAACAGATATATTTGTTTACCCGGATTTTCCGCGAGGGCTTTATATGATATCTCTATTGCATTTTCTACGCCATAACAAAATCCAAAGTGTCTTGCGAGGTAAATTCGCACTGGCCCGAAATCGAGAACAGAAGGTGAAAAATCCTTCTTCCTCGGATCTTTAACCCTCCGATACTCCTTTAACCTGGAGATAATCGAACTTTTATAATATTCCGGGATATTAAATTTCTTCATCCAGGTTTTTAATTTAATTAGCTGAGATACCGTACATCGTCATGATTGCATACAATTGTGTTGCCGGCTGAGTTTTCCAGCACCAGCTCCCCAAAATTACGCACTCCAATTAACTTGGCATCAATACTCTCTCCTTTAATCTGATACTTTCGTATTTGGTTACGCCCATACAAAGAGTCTTCATAATGTTGATTTAGACGGTGGTGGCCTACACCATTCAGTAGCATATACCTGTTTTCTATACAGGAACACAGATCGTGCCTCAATCTTTCCAGTTTGAAGGACTTTTTCACTTCTCTTTTAATTGAGGTTGGGTTTGGGATATTGCCTGGAAAATCTTCTTGATTCACATTTAATCCGATTCCGATGATACAAGAGGTTACCTTATCCGCACGTACATTGTTCTCAATCAAAATGCCACATATCTTATTATCTCCTACATAAATATCGTTGGGCCATTTTATTCTCAGCTTATCTGACAAATTGGCATCAAAAATTGATTTTAGATAATCCTGCACACCCAGGCTCACTACCTTGGTCATAAGAAATTGATCCTGCACCTTTAGATTCACCGGATACAGAATTACGCTCATAATAAGATTTAGGCCCCTCTCTGAAGTCCATGTTTTTGTGCGCTGTCCCTTCCCATTTTCCTGAAAATCAGCTAAAACCACCGTACCATCGGTAATATTGGCATTATTTAGAAGCAATTTACGGGCGTAATCATTCGTTGAATCAATGGCACTCAATTTGATTATAGTATTACCAAGTAACGGAGTGCTCATGATAAATAATGCTTAAAATGCGTATTTTTGTAGCCCTAATCTCTTGTGAATGGTAAATAACCCTGTTGCCAAGGTCCAGTCCTCTTCAAAAGAACTGGATTCCACAAAGCTAGCAGATATAATCATTGAAAGCATTCAGGAGAAAAAAGGTTGCGAAATTATTAAGATGGACCTTCGTAGAGTGACTGGAGCGATTTGCGATTATTTTATCATATGCCACGGAAACTCACACATACAAGTTGATGCCATCGCAAGTTTTGTTGAAGAAGAGGTAAAGAATAAAACATCGCTCATTGCGAAACCAAAGGAAGGATATGAAAATAAACAGTGGATATTGTTAGATTACTTTGATGTGGTTGTACATGTATTTATACCGGAGTTTAGAGAGTTTTACGATCTTGAAGGTTTATGGGCGGATGCCAATACTTCAAACATCAAAGAATCTATATCTCCTTTAAAACAAGTGAAAACGTGACGGACAAGAACGAGAAAAATAACGAGAGAAAAGATGACGACGGAGGCTCTTTACTTCCAGGTGGTAAAAAGTTCAAGTTCAATTTTAACTTTTATTGGATTTATGGACTGATCGCCGTAGTGATCTTTGGACTTCAAATACTTAGCTGGGGTTCTGGAGTTACGCAAACCACCTGGGCTGAATTTGAACGGGATATGCTCAGTGCCGGTGATGTCGACCGAATTGTGATAGTCAACAAGGATATTGTTGAAATATATATCATCAAAGACCGACTGGCTAGCGAACAATATAAAGGGATCAGAAATCAAACTTTTGGCAATGCAGTTAACCCTGGTCCCCACTATGTATTTGAAATTTCTTCTGTGGATTATTTCCTTAACTATCAGCTTAAGGAGGCTCAAGAAAAATACGGTGACTCGCATAAGAAAATTCACGCCGAAAGCGAATCAAGAAAAAATTGGGGCGGAGAGATTCTCGGATGGTTGTTTCCAATACTGTTAATGATTGGATTGTGGGTATTTATCATGAAAAGAATGAGTAGTGCTGGTGGAGGTGCTGGTGGAGGTATATTTAGCATTGGAAAATCGAAAGCTGAACTATTTGATGCCAATAGCAACGTCAAAATTACTTTCAAAGATATTGCGGGACTGGAAGAAGCCAAAGAAGAGATAATAGAGGTTGTTGAATTTTTACAACATCCTACTAAGTTTACTAAGCTGGGAGCCAAAATTCCAAAAGGAGTATTATTGGTAGGGCCTCCTGGAACCGGCAAAACACTGCTTGCAAAGGCGGTAGCCGGAGAGGCTGGTGTACCATTTTTCTCACTTTCAGGCTCTGACTTTGTGGAGATGTTTGTAGGAGTGGGGGCAGCAAGAGTAAGAGACTTATTTAACCAGGCCAAAACCAAGGCTCCATGTATTATTTTTATTGATGAAATTGACGCCATTGGAAGGTCCAGAGGGAAAGGTCAGTTTTCAGGGGCCAATGATGAGCGAGAGAACACTTTGAATTCTTTGCTATCAGAAATGGATGGTTTTAGCACCAACTCAGGAGTAATAATTCTGGCCGCTACCAACAGGCCTGAAATTCTCGATTCGGCTTTGATGAGGCCGGGACGGTTTGACAGGCAAATCGGTATAGACAAACCGGATCTTGTAGGCAGAGAAGGAATTTTTGATGTTCATCTAAGACCTCTTGTGCTCAAAAAAGATGTTAGTTCCGCCCTGTTAGCTGCTCAAACCCCGGGTTTCGCTGGAGCGGATATTGCCAATGTTTGTAATGAGGCAGCATTAATTGCTGCCAGAAGCAATAAAAAGGGCGTAGACATGAAAGACTTCGAACAAGCGATCGACCGGGTGATTGGTGGCTTAGAAAGAAAAACAAAGATTATTTCACCTGAAGAAAAAGAAATTGTAGCCTATCATGAAGCTGGTCATGCGGTGGCCGGATGGTTTCTAGAATTTGCTGATCCACTTGTAAAGGTCACTATTGTGCCAAGAGGACTTGCCGCACTGGGCTATGCTCAGTATTTACCAAAAGAACAGTACTTATACCGCACGGAAAAGTTGTTGGATGAAATCTGCATGTCGCTTGGTGGAAGAGCAGCTGAAGAAATCATATTTGGCAAAATATCGACCGGTGCACTCAGTGATCTTGAAAAAATTACCAAAGTCGCTTACAACATGATCACCATGTATGGCATGAACGATAAAATTGGTAATATTTCTTTTTATGACCCTCAGCAGGCTGAATATTCATTTTCTAAGCCTTACTCAGAGTCAACTGCTCAAACAATCGATATAGAGGTTAGAAAGTTAATAGATACTTCGTACGAAAGAACCAAGAAACTTCTGACCGATAAAAGGAAAGAATTGGAAATTATTGCGAAAGAGCTACTCAGAAAAGAGGTGATCTTTGAAACTGATATTGCAAGGCTGATAGGGAAAAGCCCCTACTCTAGCAAAACAGTTCTTAAAAGTTCTAAATCCATTGCAAAAAAAGCGACAAAAAGCAGTAATGGAGTTAGCAGGAAAACAACTAAGAAAGCTAAAGCTAAAAAGTTGGGCAAGGATTCGCAAGCACAATAACCAATAAACGTTATTTTTGGTTTATGCAAGCAACCTCCAAAGAGAGAATCCTCAAAAAGGTGCGTAAAGCACTCATTCAGCAGTCGCCTGAGAAATATTCCGGATTGAATTTTAAGAAGAATGTGTATTCAACATCTGCGTATACAGACAAGGGACTGGATATAATCTTTGCTGAAGAACTCACCAATATATCTGGAAAATTTATTTTCTGTGAAAATGGAGCGCAGGCAGTTGATACGCTTACCTCGATGAGAACGGAGAACGGCTGGAATAATATCTTCTGCTTTCAACAAGAGCTAAAAGATATTCTAAAGAAAGAAGATTTTGATTTTAAAGATGACATCAAAGCTATTGATACCATGGACGTGGGTATCACAAGCTGTGAATATTTAATTGCCAGAACGGGTAGTGTGATGATCTCCTCCGCTCAATCAACGGGCAGGAGAATGTCGGTTTATCCACCCACTCATGTCGTGTTCGCCTACACTTCGCAGTTGGTAATGTATCTTAAAGATGCATTGGACGGAATGAGCGCACGATACACAAAAGGACTGCCGTCAATGATCACCACCATTTCAGGACCGAGCAGAACTGCTGATATTGAAAAAACATTGATCCTTGGCGCTCATGGCCCTAAAGAGCTGTATGTATTCATGATTGACGACAATCTTAAATCTCAATAAAGCGGAGGATGAGGGTTGGGTCAGCATTTATTCATCTACTGAACCAAATAAGTAAGTAAGATAAACATGATCAAAAGCTCACCTCTTTACAAGAACATCAATGCGGTTGAATTCAATAAAAGAGATTCCTCGTATTTGTCCGGAGACGTAGAATTATATGTTGGAAGGGAATCTGTTATTAAAGCAAAATACCTGATAGAAAAAACTATCCCATGAGTAATATCGGGCAACGGTTTGTAACGGGGGTGTTTTTTACGCTCACACTCTTATTGGGCATTATTTTTGGGAAGTACTCCTTTACTCTTTTGTTCTTAGTAATTACTGCTTTGGGATTAAGGGAGTTCTATAAGCTGCTCAAAGGCGGCGGGTATGATATACCCATCAACACCGGGGTTGTTGCAGGTTCTTTGTTTTATTTAATCTGTACTCTTTATCTGCACAAGATGGTTATGCAAATGGCACTAATTCTAATTGTGCCATTGATCTTCTCTATATTCATCATAGAACTGTTCAGAAAATCTGAAACACCGATAATTAACATTGCTATTATTCTAGCTGGAATAATGTATTTCGCATTTCCAATGGTTTTACTCAGTTATCTGGCTTATCCACCTGCAGGTTATGAGGGATTCGAATTATATCATTACAATCCCAATGTAATTATTGGATTTTTTCTTTTGCTGTGGACGAGTGATTCTTTTGCTTACGTATTCGGAGTTAAGTTTGGCAAACAGCGGCTCTTTGAAAGAATCTCGCCGAAAAAATCATGGGAAGGAAGCATGGGTGGTGCGGCCATTTGTTATTTGTGCGCATATCTTTTGTCGCTGTACTTTGTAGAGTTATCCCTGGTGCAGTGGATGGTAGTGGCCTCTATAATTATAGTTTTTGGCACATTGGGCGACCTTATTCAATCGATGTTTAAAAGAAGTATGAACGTGAAAGATACCGGGACAATCCTTCCGGGCCATGGCGGTATACTAGATCGTTTTGACGGTGTATTATTGTCAGTTCCATTTGTGATGATATATTTGCAGTTTTTAAAATAATTCCACCGATGTCGATTCACAAGGAAGGATATCTCATCCTGGTTGTTACAGTTGTTACTTTAGGCCTGGTCAACGTTGCAGTGCAGCATTTCTTTCCAGAAAACAAGTTATCACACAATATTGCTTATCTGACAACAGGCATCCTTTTTCTGCTGATTCTGCAGTTTTTTCGCAGCCCTACAAGAGAAATTACCCCGGATAGCAGCAAAATTTATGCACCGGCTGATGGGAAGATTGTTATCATTGAAGAGGTACAAGAACCGGAATACTTCAAAGGAACCCGAAAGCAAGTGTCAATTTTCATGTCTCCCCTTAATGCCCATGTAAACTGGTTTCCAATAGGGGGAGTTGTCAAATATTTTAAATATCACCCGGGTGATTATCTCGTTGCCTGGCATCCTAAGTCTTCTACGCTGAATGAGAGGACAACCCTTGTAATAGAAGATGAGAATAGCCGGGAAGTGTTGGTAAGGCAAATTGCGGGCGCTGTAGCCAGAAGAATAGTCTATTACGCGGCAGAAGGTGACACTGTTGTTCAAGGCAATCAACTTGGCTTCATAAAATTCGGATCTCGTCTAGACCTTTACCTGCCCCTTGATGCAAAAATTCTGGTTGACATAGATCAGGCGGTAAAAGGATGCAGCACTGTAGTGGCGGAATTTTAGCATCTGGATAATTAATCTTAACTTTGATCGTTATAGAAAGGTAAACAAACTCTAATTTAAACTTCCGAAATCATGAAAAATTTATTGTTGGCATTTACTTTACTCGCGTTTATCGGAACTGCATATGCCTCCCCATCTGAAAATATCAGCACAAAACCAGGAGTTACCTGTGACAATTGTAAAGGCGGTCATAAATGCGATGAAAATTGCAAGAAAAACTGTACCAAAGCAAAAAAGTGCACAAAAAAGAAAAAGGCTTGCTGCAAAAAAGGATCATCTACAGCATCAGCTAAAGGTGGAAAGCGTTGTTCTTCTGCAAAGAAGTCTTGTTGCAAAAAAGGCGGTTCTAACGCAAAAGCTGCAGTAAAGGCTGATGATACGAAACAGGAAAAGTAAGATTTCTCACTCATATAAGCCCCTCACATATCCGTATATGAGGGGTTTTTTATGCTCTAAAAAAGAAACGATTTACCGGCATAGAATATCCCTATCAGAGAAGTTCCCCAAATAACTACGCTGAGCAACAAGGCACGAACCGCTTTTTTATCAAAGTAAGCCGCAGCAATCAAAGAGCATACTGGAATAGATATTATTCCGATAATAGCTACCAAACCCGTTAACCCGTACTTCGCCTTGGTCTTTACAATAAAGCGATTGAGTTTTGAAAATCTGCTTCTCGGCCCCTTGCTTCTTTTAGAAAAAAAGTTGACCAGCACTTTACCGAAATAGAAAAAAATGAAGACCCCTATCCATCCCCCGCCAACAGTGAGCAGCCAGGCCTCCCACCACAAGTAGTCCGTAGTTGTTATCAGTGTGAATGGAGTCCAAATAAATTTAAAAATGGTGAAGAATAACCACCATAGTATCTTGAGAAGTTCAGCCATCATCGCTATCATAACTTGTTACCAAAGGCCAGATCACCAGCATCGCCCAATCCGGGAATAATATAAGCTTTGTCATTCAACTCTTTATCAACGGCTCCAACCCACAATGTAGTATTTGAAGGGAGATTTTCTTTCAGGTAACCCATAGCCTGCTCACTCGCAATGGCAGCCACTATATGTGTAAGGGATGGTGTTCCACGCTGTAGTAAAGCCTCATATGAAAGCAACATGGACTGTCCTGTAGCAAGCATAGGATCAGATAAGATCAGCGTACATCCTTCTAAAGATGGCGCGGCCAGATATTCAACCTTCACATCAAACCCGCCAGCTGGCAAATCCCTGCGATAAGCAGAAACAAAGGCGTTGGGCGATCTGTCAAAGTAATTAAGTAATCCATTGTGCATCGGAAGGCCCGCCCTTAGAATGGTGGCCAATACCGGCAGTTGTTCAATCTTCTGATCTTTGGAAATCCCCAAAGGTGTTTCTATATCATGAGTCCTGAAGCCAAGCTCTTTGCTTATTTCATAGGCAAAAACCTCTCCAATCCTCTCCAGGTTTCTCCTAAAACGCATTGGATCTCCCTGAATCTTTACATCGCGGATTTCCGCAATAAAATCGCTGAAAACGGAGTTTTGTTGCCCAAGTATGTTTACTTTCATGTGTTTATTATTGGTTTTTTATGGTCACCTGGTACTCGCCAATAATCATCGGGCTGAGTATCAAAGCCTTTGTCATGGCTAATTTCATTTCACTCAATTTCACAATTCGTTCATCACTAAAATTTTAAGGTGTACAAGTTTAAGAAGGAGTTTTTAACTTTTTTAAATATTTTTTCAAATAATTTGAATTTGGACCTCTTGATTCGCGCTACGGGCCAGAACTTATTCCTCCCTTTTTATCATACCGTAAGCAATCAGGAGCTAATTCACATAAAACACCTGTACCCGGTAAGAGACGAAAAGCGCTTTAAAGAAGACCTCCACTTTTTGCTCAAACATTTCAAACCCATAGCTGTGGATGAATTATCTGAAATAGCTTCCGGAGAAAAGTCAGCTGATGAGAATTCTTTTTTTCTCTCTTTCGATGACGGCTTAAGTGAAATATATGATGTGATTGCGCCCATACTAAAGGAAATGGGTATTCCCGCCGCATTCTTTGTGAATTCCAGCTTTGTTGATAATAAAGAGCTGTTTTACAGGTTTAAGTGCAGCATTCTTGTGGAGAGCATCCAAAGCAAACCCACATCGGAAGCCGTTCAAGCGAAAATTGATGAGGTTCTGGTGAAACATTCAAATTC
The DNA here is from genome assembly GCA_012966015.1 of Flavobacteriales bacterium. GTDB lineage: Bacteria > Bacteroidota > Bacteroidia > NORP154 > NORP154 > NORP154. The sequence goes on from DTRI01000192.1 coordinate 19,120, forward strand.
TACGCAAAGTCCGGTGCAGCGTATATTGGCAATAAAATATGATCAAAAGGGCGTATTGGACGAGATAGGCGCACTGCTTGAAGTGGATTTTGCTGAATACCTGAATTCCAACAAGCCTTACCTTACCACCCAACAAATTGAAGGATTGATTGAAGATGGATTTGTGATCGGCGCCCACAGCGAGGATCACCCGGAGTATAGCTGTCTTTCTCTGGAAGAACAGCTAAGTCAAACACAATGCAGCATGCAATTCCTTAATGAGAAGTTTAAAATAGACAGCAAGCTGTTTTCATTTCCTTTCACGGATTATGGCGTATCAAAAGATTTTTTTAGAAATATCTTCGATACCGGCAATAATATCGCAGACATTTCATTTGGTTCTGCAGGTTTAAAGAAGGAGAGCTTCTCCAATCATTTTCACCGTGTGGCGATGGACAGCTCCAACCTGCCGGCTGAAAAAATCATAGCAACAGAATATCTTTATTATCTGTTGAAAGCGCCTTTTGGTAAAAACAGCATAGCACGAACATGATTATAAAGGAGCTTACACCTGCTGGGTTAAAGGAATTCATTAACTCGGAAGAATTCCAACAGTTAAACATAATTCCGATTACCAAACATCGTGCACTTTCACATATTAACAATCCCAGGGTAGATCGTGATGATGTCATATTATTTATTGCCTATCAGGATAATGAGCTTGCAGGATACCTGGGCGTACTGGCAGACACAATTTATTTGAACAGTGAAGAACATAAGGTAGGCTGGTTGAGCTGCATCTGGACGAGTGAAAAAGTGAGAGGTAAAGGTGTAGCCAAACAACTTTTAAGTGCCGCTCTGAATTCGTGGAATAATAAAATCCTCGCTACTGAATTTACGCCGGCTGCAAAATCATTGTATGACCAGACAGCGGCGTTTATGGATTTCACAACCCTGCTGGGAAGACGAGCATACCTGAGATTTAATTTGCATGAGTTGCTTCCACCCAAAGGGTTTCCAACAATGTTATCCGGCTTGTTAAAAATCGGTGATGCAACCCTTAATATCTTCAACTCGCTTAGGTTACTTGGTTGGGGGTCATCGATAAATATTGACCATTTAAACCTGGAATACATCAAAGTAATAGACGATGAGACCAAAGGCTTTATTGAAAAAAGACATAAAAATGAATTGATCAGGCGTGGTGCTGAAGAATTGAGCTGGATTAATAAATATCCCTGGGTATTGTCATCGCCCGAAGAGGATTCTGACGCTTTGAGGTATCATTTCTCTTCTTCGGTCAAGGTCTTCAACAATTTGAATATAAAGTTAATGAGCAATGAAGGAGAGGTGATCGCGTTTATGATGATAGTGGTACGTGGAAATAATCTCAAAATACCCTATTGCTACTTTGATGAAGAGCATATTGGAAAAATTGTACAGGTTATTTACCATCATATGTTTGAATTGAATTTGAACATGGTTACTACGTACAACAGTGCAATCTCTAATTATTTCCTAAGCCACAGAACTCCTTTCATTTACAATAAGCAGATGAGTCGGAGTTACCTTATTTCGAAAGAGCTCGGGAAAAACTTAACAGATAAACAACAGATTCACATGCAAGACGGTTCCGGCGACTGTGCGTTTACATAATTGGGCAAAAACTGATTGTAGGACTTTAGCCTTACCTTTGATTCACCCGTTCAAGCAATGAATTCATCCATAAATAAATACAGGAGATTTTGTCGTGAAGACAATGACTTGCCTATTTTCTTTAAAGATTGGTGGCTAGATGCTGCTGCGGGTGAAGAGAATTGGTCTGTTCAACTTGTGGAGCGGGATGGAGATATCGTAGCTTGCCTTCCCTATGTTGTTAAAACCAAGGCGTTTTTGAAATCCATGGGTATGCCCGACTATACGCCTTTCCTTGGGCCGTGGATTCGCAACAACCCCAATGATTCAACCGATGCGTCAATAAAAACTGAACAATTACAAGTTGAGCAGCTACTTGAGAGCCTTCCAAAATTTGATAAGTACTATATCAGGCTGAGTACAGAAATACGGAGTGCCAGGCCGTTTTCTAATCAGGAGTTTGACAAGACTGACTGTTACACCTATGTGCTAGACAACATAAAAGATCACGAGCGTATTTACGGTGGTTTTAAGCCTGCGAACCGTTCAAAAATAAAGCAGTCGGAGGAAAAACTTGAGATATCGGAATCAGATGATTTACCAGCTCTTTTTAAGATTTGTGAGCTGAGTATGAAAAAGAACAACCTGGACATTCCGTTTTCATATGAAAGATTAGAAAAGATTTACTCAGCTGCCAAATCCGAGAATAGAATTCAGATCTTGTTGGCCAAAGATGAAGGGGAACGCATTCATGCTGGTGCACTGTTAGTATGGGATAAAAAGCGAGCTTATTATCTGATGGGCGGAAATGATCCGGAATTGCGCAAGCACGGAGCTGGCACAGTCATGATTTGGGAGGCCATTAAATATTGCTCTCAACATGTAGATATTTTCGATTTTGAAGGATCGATGATAGAACCCATTGAAAAGTTCTTCAAAAGCTTTGGAGCTGTACAACAACCTTACTTCCTGGTCACCAAAACCGCTTCCAGGCTCATCAAAACAGCACAGAAAGTTCAAAATATCATAAAAGGATAGCCGGTGAGAATGAAGAAACTTCATCTAAAAGGAAGTCAATATCACTTAGAAAGGAACGAACCACTTTTTCAAAAATTATATTTTTCGCCTCAAACCGGACGTCCGAGGAATGAAGCAATTGTATTCGTATGTTTTATCTTCAAGCTTCAGTCTTCGGTCTTGCGACAGCTGGCTAATAGTTCTAAATGGACATGAAGATTCGTAAAGTTGTAATTCGCGTATATGGTATTTGGATCAATGATGAGAACCAGATTCTGCTTAGCGACGAATACTACAACGGAGCGTTCTTCACCAAATTTCCGGGCGGTGGACTGGAGCTGGGAGAAAGTGTATACGAATGCCTGAAACGTGAGTGGAAAGAAGAGCTGGCCGTGGAAATTGAAATTTTGAGACATTTTTATACCTCAGAATTCTTTCAGCAATCTGCTTTTGACCACAGCGCACAAATTCTAAGCATTTACTATCTGGTAAGGCCCACAACGGAGGTGAAGGTCTCCATATCTATGATAAAACAAGAAGAGCAAATTATTAGACAAGCCCGACAAACTTTCAGGTGGATGAAGGGTGCTGAGCTGAGAGAAAGCCATGTAACATTTCCCATTGATCGCAAAGTGGCCACAATGCTTCTGGAAACGCTGCTATAGGAGACCTTTTAAAACTTTAGTGGTATATTCAATCATTTCATCATCAATGTCCAGATGCGTAACCATTCGCACTGATTGTGCGACCAACGAAATGGCCAATACGTCCTGTTCTTTCAATTTGGCTAAGAACACATGGTCTGGTATATCATCAGAAAGCCTGAAAAATACCATATTGGTTTGTATCGGATTAACCCTATCAATGTAGGGCAAGCTCTTCAACACACTTCCCAATTCTTTTGCCCTGCGATGATCGTCTCGTAGCCTTTCTACGTTATTTTCAAGTGCATAACTACAGGCCGCAGCCAGATATCCAGCCTGTCTCATACCGCCACCCATTTGTTTCCGGTTTCTCCTCGCCTGATGTATGAACCCTTTGTCACCCAACAAAAGCGAACCCACCGGAGCACCCAAACCTTTGGACATGCATAC
>DTRI01000192.1:22907-31305 GCA_012966015.1 Flavobacteriales bacterium
ATTGAATATCCGTGCACCGTCGAGATGGAAAATCAGGCCCCGATCACGGCAAACATTACTTAGGGCCTGCATCTCTTCCAACGTGTAATAGCCTCCCCCACCCTTGTTGATGGAATTTTCAATTGACACAAGCCTGGTTAATGGACAATGAAAGTCATCCGGGTCATTGATATTATTCAATATATCATCTGGTGTTATCTTTCCACGTTCTCCGTGAATCAATCTCGCAGAAGCTCCTGCAATAGCAGCAATTCCACCCCCTTCATAAAGATAAATGTGCGCGGTTTTATCACATATGATCTCCTGGCCCGGCGCCACATGTGCCTTAATCGCGATCTGATTGGTCATCGTGCCGGAAGGGCAAAACACTGCGGACTCCTTCCCGAACATGCCCGCTACTTTTTCTTCTAAGGCGGTGATACTCTCGTCCTCATCGAATACGTCATCCCCTACTTTTGCACTGAACATTGCTTCCAGCATAGGCTCATTTGGCATAGTAACGGTGTCACTTCTAAGGTCAACGGTCTTCATCAAAAAATCTTTAACTTTAACTTGGACTTGGACAAAAATAACGGAATTGATGACAAATTACCTCAGAAAACTGCTGTTATTAACAGTTCTCTCTCAGATAATGTCCATACCACATGCGCAGGCACAAGAACCTATAATTCAGAAGTACTGGGTATTCTTCAATAGCAAAGAAAATACTGGTTTTGACCCCTACCTGTACTTTGATATTAAAGCGATTGAGAGGAGGCTTAAGTCAAACTATCCCGTTAATCACCCTACTGATTGGCCTTTAAATCCTGAACAGTTAAAAAAAATTAAAAAAGCCGTCACCGCTGTATCGCAGCACAGTCGATGGTTTAACTGTATCGCAGTTTATGCCACGGAAAGAGAGATTGAAAAAATCAACAACTTCGGTTTTGTGGTAAATACGGTACGAATTGCCTCCACCAAAAACATCCTCGCTTTATCAGTTCATAAAAGTGAAACGCAAACTCATGAAATGAGCGAGGAAGATGAGGAGTTATTGCACAAGCAAACTGAACGAATGCAGGGTAACTTATTTCTTGAACAAAATCTGAACGGTCATGGAATGCGCGTTGCAATTTTCGACGCGGGGTTTCCGGGCGTCGACATGAATATGGCATTCGATCATCTTAGACGCAATGGGAGAATTTTGAAGACATGGGATTTTCTGAAGAAAAAGGATTTTGTTTATAAGCATGGCGCTCATGGCACCATGGTACTTTCCTGCATAGCTGGGAAGGTGGGAAACAAAAGAATTGGCCTGGCCACAGAGGCAGAATTTTTGCTAGCCAGAACTGAAAGTGGATTGTTTGAGCCTTTTTCAGAAGAGGAAAATTGGCTGGCGGCCTCGGAATGGGCAGATAAAAACGGAGCGGATATAATAAACAGCTCACTTGGATACACCAATAACCGATACTTCCCGAGCGACATGGATGGTAAGAAAAGCCTGGTGACACGCGCGGCAAACATGGCAGCTGCAAAAGGTATGCTGGTATTAAATGCCATCGGGAACGATGGCGACATTGAATGGAAATACCTGGGTGCACCGGCAGATGCGGACAGCGTTCTATCTATTGGCGGAATTAGTGAATTGACAGAATACCATATCTATTTTAGCTCATACGGCCCTACCGCGGACATGAGGAGAAAGCCAAACGTATGTGCCTATGGCTACGCCCTGGTAGCGGGTAAGGAAGGAACGGAAGTCGCCTACGGAACCTCTTTTTCAACACCTCTGGTATCAGGATTTGCTGCCTGTGCGTGGCAATCAAATAAATCGCTTGACAACATGGAAATATTCAAAAAGATAGAGGCTTCTGCGGATCTCTACCCCTACTACGATTACGCACACGGATACGGCGTTCCTCAAGCCTCACATTTCACGAGTGAAGAAGAAAAGGCTGAACCAACTTTTGAGCTTGTGATAGAAGGCAACAAGTTAAACGCTGTTATCGACAAGGCCCAGTTCGATCTGAGCTCGAAAGACAGCAACGTTTATTTCTATTACCACTTTGAAAATAATGAAGGTTACCTGGATAAGTATTATGTACTCCTGGTAGAGCAACATGATATTCTCTCCATCAACATCGACCAATATAAAGGAATGCGTAAGATAACCATGCACTTTGCAGGATACACAAAGAGCCATAAGTTTTAATTTGAGCGCATGACCTACAGACTCCATTACCTGATTATTTTCTGCATTCTGCACTCCCTTGGCTCATTTTCCCAAACAATTTTACTGGAAGAAAATGTTATAGGAGATACGATCATCCCAACATTCGGGCCCAATATGAAAAACTACTTCCATTTCTATGTTGGATATGGGATGATTCTTGGCCCGGATGAAGTTGGCAGTGAAATAAATTACGGACGATCATATGACGTTGCGGTGGGCGCCTTGTACAAGAGGAAAGTCAATAACAATTATGCTATTGGTATGGACCTTCTTATTCATCAGACTTCTTTCAATTTGAAACAAGACACCGCGAAATTTTTACCCAACGACTCCACGCATAAAAACGAGAAATTAATCTTCTACAATTTAAGCCTGGGGCTATTCAATCGCATCAATTACGGAAAGCGGGGAAACTACATGGGGAACTATGTGGATGTTGGGGTACGCATTGACTGGCCATTCTCGGTGGTTCATTTTACAAAAGACAAATACCCGGTGGCAACGGCTAACAATGGTAGAACGGTTAGAACTAGAACTTCAGCATTACTGTTCACCGAAGCGCTCAACTATTCGATTTACGCGAGAATGGGGTTTACCAGATACGTGCTGACAGCAAGCTACCGTCTATCTGACGTGTTCGTAAAGGATGCAGAGGTATATCAGCAATATGGCCGTAATATAGATACTTACCCTGAATTGCCGGCTCTGGTTGTGGGAGTTGAGATAAGTTTGTATTGGTAGGCAGGAAAGTTCGCTGGCTACTTTTTTCTGGCTACCAACAGGCCATCTCTTATAGGAAGCAGCACATTCTCTACCCTATCATCTTCCCGAATTTTCTTACTATAGGCCACAAGCGCTTCAGTATCTTCATCCCTGGTATCAGAAGTTTCAAGTACCTTACCGCTCCATAGCACGTTATCTGCAATAATAAATCCGCCGGCGTGTACCTTGTCGATAACCTCATCAAAGTAGTTGGAATAATTTTCCTTGTCGGCATCTATGTACACAATATCAAATGTCTCGTTTATCTGAGGAATTATGGAAAGAGCGTTGCCAATATATTGAGTTACATTGTTCCGGATTCCCGCTTCTTCAATATATCGATCGACCATATCTTTTATTTCCTCGTTTATGTCAATGGAATGAACCATTCCTCCCGCAACCAAGCCTTCAGCCCAGCAAATTGCAGAGTAACCCGTATAAGTTCCTATTTCCAATATTTGTTTGGGCTTTATCATCTTGCTCAGCATGCTAATCACACGCCCCTGGTAATGGCCGGCAATCATTCTAGGCACTAACACATTTGCATATGTTTCCCGATACAGCTTCTTTAGCACTTCGGGTTCCTGCTCGGTGTTATCTTCAATATACTGAAGTAACTTATCCTCCAAAAATTCCATGTTTCCGTTATTTCTCTTTATTCACAGAACCGGCATATCGTCTATTTGATCAAAGCTGCCCGACCTGCAAGTCATTAATTACGCTTAGAATACTCTGTTTCTGTTCTCCCATCCATAGCTTTCCAGTTTCACAAAGTAATTCTTTGAATCTTCTATTCCTAAACTTCTCGCCTGTTTCTCCTCCATATTGATCAATCATGCCATACGCTCAACAAAAAACCCGCAAGTACTAATTAGTGTCCTTGCAGGTTCAACTATATTAATTAAAACGCTCTATCCTTTCGTAGTATCAACTTTATATATTCCCCTTCCGGCTTTCTCGCCACTTTTGCGCCAGTATGCCCAGTCCCCTTGCAGCTGACCGTTATTATATGAGAGCTGATGCCATTTATTTCCATTTTTATACCAGTAGGTCCAGGCTCCTTCAACCTTACCATTTTCGTAAGATACCGAGTTCCATTTTTGACCATTTTCATACCACGTGGTCCATTTCCCTATAGGCTCTCCGTTCTCATTATAATACTTTACTGATTTTCTTTGCTGGTTCTCATAATACTCTACCCACTTCCCCGCTTTGCTTCCATTCTTAAAGTATCCCTTCTCCATAATATTACCGTTTTCGTAATAAGTCAAATCTTCGGCAATTCCGTTATTCAGTAGTTTAATTTGCGCCCACGAACTCGGTGACACAATGATCAGGAAGGAAACTAAAAATAGCGCTCTTTTCATTCGGAAGAATTTTATGTTGAGTGCTCAGTTACAAGCAAATGTAATACAAGTTTACTTCAATTCCTACGGTATCCTACGAAAGTTTAGTTCTCTGGGTTACCCGAATTTTCCGGTTCTTTTCCGTTCATATATACCACAAACAATGCCTGATATCCAAGAAAATTTCCTTGGAGATCAAACTTTTTAATTGTGAGCGTAATACTCACAACCTCCTTCTCGATATTAAAATTCTGTTTATCATAGTACCAATCTTCCCGCAAAAATATCTTGGTTATTTCATCGCGTTCCAGCGATTCCTCTACAACTGTCTCATTCAAGTCGCCAGATTCAAAATCCTCAATATAAATTGTATCCAATGAATACTCGATGAGCTTAATCTCCGCTATGGGCAGCTTGTTATTTAAGAGGTCATAAGGAGTTAGCGTACTGTCATATATTCTCTTAAATATGTCATTCACCAGAGCCATATTATCAAACTTGCCAATCCACTCCTCATCCTGTGGCTCCACAATTATTTCCGCTTCAGATCTAAAATTTTTGGCCAGCAGCATATGTTCTTCAGCTGACTGGGTATTTCCTTCCGAATTTTGTTCAGATTCAATGTTCGAGCAACTGCATACAAAAAGCGCAATACTTGCAACGAGAACGAGGTAGGTAGATTTCATAAGCTTTTGTTTAAGTACACCAAATATAGCGCTTTTTTAACCTGTTTTTCAGGCTCTTTCCTCAGGTGATTATTAACCCTGCTCTGTTCATAAGTACAGGCGGCGCCCCTTTTTAGGCATTCCTATTTTCTTGATTTTCGCTGGAAGCAACTTTTACCCTGATGATCCTGAGAAGGTTCGTAACCGTCTTACTCGTAATATTTTTAGTGGCTCCGACTGTACTTGCACAGAAGCCAAAAAAGTATGACGCCCAATATCTCATGGGTGGTGGTGAGCAGGAAATTCTCGAAGCGGCTGAATGGCATTTTGGCTATGGCAATCTAAAAAGAGCGCTTCCCCTCTTTATAAAGCTTTGGAAAAGATACCCTGAAACGAACTCATATAGATATTATGCTGGAATCTGTTACCTGGAAAAAACGGATGAACAAGAAAAGGCGATAGATCATCTGGAAGCTGCTTACAGTATAAATCCCAAATTGAATGATATCCTATTTTATCTAGGCAAAGCTTATTTTCTCAATTATAAGTTCGATGAGGCTACAGGCTACTTCAAGCTGGCCAGGGAAGACAAGACAACATCGGGCAAGAGTAAAAAGGAGATTCCTCGTTTCCTAAAACATTGTGAAAATGCAAAGGAACTAATGGCCGTAAACCAAGAGGGAAGACTCACAATTGAGAACCTTGGAGCTCCGGTAAATACAGAAGATGATGAATATGTACCCCTGGTTTCTTTCGACGAATCCGTACTGATGTATACGTACAAGGGAAAATGGTCTAGGGGTGGACGACAAAATATGTATGGAGAATCGGATGCGGATGGAGAATATTATGAAGATATATGTCTTTCATATCGACTGGGTAACAAATGGTTGGATCCAGAGGATATCGGTTCTAATATAAACAGTTATTATCACGATGCTTCAATAGCACTTTCACCAGATGGCGAACAGCTCTTCATTTACAAAGACAAGAACGGAGGTGATATATACCAAAGCTTTAAAGACGATAATCTCTGGACCTCTGCCATAAAGCTGTATGGAGAAGTTAATACTTCAAGCTACGAAGGCCATGTTAGCATTTCCATAAATGGAAGAACTCTCTATTTCGTGAGCAATAGGCCAGGAGGCATGGGGGGTAAGGATATATACATGGCCACCTTGCAGGAAGATGACAGTTGGGGGCAGATCAAGAACATGGGCCCAAAATTCAACACCGAATTTGATGAAGATGCGCCGTTTATCCATGCGAATGGCAACTTGCTCTATTTCAGTTCTCAGGGCCACAATAGCATGGGAGGATTTGATATATTCTTTTCGACGCTGAAAGATGGAAAATGGGGAAAACCAACAAACGTAGGAGCACCTATCAACACACCAAACGATGACATCTTTTATGTTGTATCTGCCAATGGAGAGAGAGCATACTTCTCTTCGGCACGAAAGGGCGGAATGGGGGGACAAGACATCTATGTTGTACAACCTGGGATTTATGGCAAAAAACCTGTGTTGGCCCTCATCAAGGGTATCGTAAAAAACAACGGCAGGTTTGTAGAGGCAAAGGTTAAGGTTACCAATATAACCACCGATGAGTCCTATGGCATCTACAAAGGAAATGCAAACACAGGAAATTATCTCATCGCCTTACCTCCTGGTTATGATTATAAGATAGACTTTGAAGTGCGGGGTGCAAAAGTACACACCGAGAACATCGATCTGAGCAAATTAGAGGTATATCTGGAGGTGGAACAGAATTTTGAAATGAATGCAAACAGAAATTCATTGATTGATTCGACCAACAACATTCAAAATGCACTCAATGAAAAGCTTGAAGAGATCCGCCTGGCAAAAGGGGAGCTTGCCCTGGAAAGAGAATTGCTTTCAGCAAACACCGATAAGGCTGCACCTCCTCTCGCAGACTCCATGGTTGTTTCTGATGCTTTAGAGCCAGAAACCGCAAAACTCTATCTGCTAGATGAAAATGGTAAGATATTGATGGTATCAACAAGGGATGATTCGGGTATATTCAATTTCAACCAGGTCGTTTTTAAGAAGGAATATTCTTTCATGCTAGACTCAAAAACTTCGAAGTTAGAAGATGAAATTATTATTATGATCAAAGATGAGAATGGTGAAGAGAGAGCATTAATAACCAGGGTAATCGAAGCCACTGCTGAAGAGGCCTCCTATCTGGAGAGCTCCAACGTACTGAAGATAAAGCTGCCTGAAGATGCATACCCTGAAGAGCTGGCAATGGTGGAACCAGAACCGGAGCCAGAACCGGAGCCGGAACCAGAACCAGAACCCAAACCAGAACCCAAACCAGAACCCGAGCCAGAGCCAGAACCTGAACCAGAACCGGAACCCATGGTGGCCACAAGTGAAGCGTTCTCGAACATTCTTTTCGACTTTGATAAATCGAGCCTACGCCCCAAAAGCAATGAAGAGCTGAAAAAAGTTGGAATTTATATGAGTCAAAATGAGAATGTGAAGCTGGAATTGGGGGGACATGCAGATGCAATTGGTACAGAGGAATATAATTTGTCGCTATCCACAAAAAGAGCGCAAAGCGCGGCAAACTACCTGGTAAATCAAGGGGTGGAACAGGATCGAGTTGCACTGTATTCCTACGGTGAGTCGCTTCCCGTTTCCGACAACATCAATGCAGATGGTACCGACAATGCAGCGGGAAGACAGCTCAATCGTCGTGTAGAATTCTCAAGTACTGGACAGTTCTCTCGTGCTCAAAAGGGGAAATTGGCTGCAATGAGCCTGCCGGCTGGTGCTGGAGAATCTAAGGCCAACATTATCTATAAAGTTCAGGTTGCTGCTTATAGGCATCCCGAAAACTATGACAATAAGAGGCTGGCCAGCCTGGGAGAATTGCAAGCGTTGAACGTAAGCGAAATAACACGATTCACCATTGGTGAATTTAATACGTTGCGAGAGGCACGAAAATTTAAGAGCCTGGTTATTCCAAAAGGAACAGAAGACGCATTTATTACTGCTGAAGTAGGTGGCGAAAGAAAATACCTCAATGAACTGGATAATTCGCAAAATGGATATGCTTCACGTGGAAAGAGAAAGCACAGCTCACCTGAAGCAATTGCAGCTTATAAGAAGATAATGGATCTATACGGAGATAACCAGGCGCCAGGATTATCATTCAAAGTTCAGGTAGGCGCTTACAAGAACCCTGAAAATTATAAAAGCAACCACCTAGATGGCCTTGGAAAGGTCGATGACAAGAAGCTGGAAGACAATATTACGCGGTTTACAATTGGATCGTTTTCATCATTAAAAGAAGCAGAAAAATTCAGACAAAAAGTACTGAAAAGAGGGGTTGATGACGCATTTATCACCGCTCTTTACAATGGCAAACGTGTCCTGGTAACT
>DTRI01000193.1:0-1763 GCA_012966015.1 Flavobacteriales bacterium
GGTAACAAGGGAGAAGAAGCAGCCATCAGCGCCATAAAAATGGTTCACCTGAATTCACAGTCAATTTGAGTATAAACCCCTTAATTAGAGCAAATGAAAATACTAAATACTATTGGCCTGTTATTGCTAATTTCTGTAGCAGCATTCTCACAATCAGATTTTGAGACTGGAGTAGCAGCTTTTAATAAGAGAGCAGAAGGAGCAACCGGGCTCAAGGCTCCAGCAGCAAATATTGACAAAGCCATTGCGTCATTAACAAAAGCACTGGCCAATGGTACTGTAGAGGAAAAAGCCACAGTTCTTTTAATGAGAAGTTATTATTTCAAAGGAACCTTTGTTGAAACGGAAAAGGAAGCACGAAAGGCCGTTTACGATCTAAGCAAGTTGCTTGGCGAAAAGCAAGTTGTAAAATTTCCCAAATCCGCCTCAGTACATTACTGGTATCTGGCAAACATGGCCAAATGGGGAGAGACATCAGGTATCTTGAAAGCTGCCAAGGAGGGCTTGGCCGACTTGCTCTACACGCTATGCAACAAGGTTATTGAACTCGATCCGGCATATAGCTATGGAGCTGGATATAGAATGTTGGGCATCATACACTTCAAAACCCCATATATTCCATTTTTGATATCATGGCCTGATAATGATGATGCAATTGAGAACCTGGAAAAGTCCCTGGAATACAAGTCAGATCACCTTATGGGGCAGCTGTATCTTGCACAGGTTTATCATGATAAAGGAAGAAAGGATGAAGCCATAAAGACGTGGGAAAAAGTAGCGGCAGGAACTGCCAATCCGGAATATTTGCTGGAGGAAGGCAAGGATATCAAAGAAGCGAAGGAGTTTTTGGCAAAGCATAAAAAGAAGAAGTAAGTAATTTGCCCAGGTGGTGAAATTGGTAGACACGCTAGCTTGAGGGGCTAGTGTTCGCAAGGACGTGCAGGTTCAACTCCTGTCCTGGGCACCACTTACCTTATCTACTTCATTTTTTTGATATAAAAGATCCATCCATAAATAAGGAGTATCAGAAAAGACATGCTAAAAATGAGCCCGGTTATTCCTTTTTCTGTAGCATCCCCATCCCCTGACAGCAGATCAGACATAGCAAACCCGAGTGCTGAAAAGCCAATAATTAGTAAACTGATAAACAACGTATTTTCAAGCCAGATAATTCGCTGAGGCTTTTCCTTTCTAGCATATGTTTCAGATTCTCCGGCACTAGCTGCTTTGGCCGCACCCGGTCGGTATTTGGGATCGCGATGTTTAGGTCGACGCCCGGCACCTTCCGGGGCCAATTCTATTCCAAAAATCTTTTTTAGATCGTACTTCTTTCTCTTCTCTTCATCCGTCAACGTTTGATAGGCAAGGGATAGAAGCTGGAATTTGGCCAGCGCATTTTTAGAGGGATTTATGTCGGGGTGCAGGCGTTTAGCTTTTAACCGGAACGCGATTTTAATCTCATCTTCCGTAGCATTTATAGGCACGTCCAATATTTTATAGAAATCAGGTAACATTGAACGCGTTTTTTATTATTTAGCGGATAGGGAAACAGCTATGTTATTCTAATAAACTATTGGTTAATTTATTTTTGAATTACCAGCTTCTTCGATTGGATAATTTCCCGGTTAGATAAAATAGCACAGATGTAAACACCGGCAGCAAGACCTGTGATGTTGACAATGCTATCAGCACTCTCACCTTCAAGTATTATAGCTTTATGGTAAACTACCTGACCAGTAATATTCGTAATTCTAAATGCAGGC
>DTRI01000193.1:1774-5053 GCA_012966015.1 Flavobacteriales bacterium
TCCACGATCTTGATGTATGGTTACTACCACGTGTATTTGCGTGCTGGCCGGATTAGGCTCTATGGTTAAGGATGCTATTTCAGCTGAATTGTCACTCCGCTTTTCTACACCAACTATATTGCAATTGAGCTGATTTGAAAACACCGTCGGCGTGCCTGGATTGCTGCTTACACTTGCATTCGCTGCCAAGGTTTCCTCAGAAAAAATACTCATGATCCCATTGGACCCCACACTGGCAGCACTGATAAAATAGGTAGATCCCTGAACGATTCCCGGCACCACAAAGGCCAGCGTGTCCTGAATGGTGTACACAGCCTCAAAATTGGTGGTGGAGTCACTGGGTCGGACGCCAATTCTGTACGCTGAATATTGAGTTTGTGAGGAGATGGTAACAGTAATACCACTGGTATTGTTGGCCACCTGTATGCCTGGGGTTTCAGGTCCTTCAGAAATCATTGTAGTGGTAACCGCATTTAAAACACTGTTTCGCTTTAAGTAGTTGAAATCGACAAAAAAGCTATCCACAACTCCGTCGCCATTTGTATCAGCGCCCAAGGTGTCTCGCACAGTATGCTGCCGATCGGTATAGCCGAGGTTGGAGGCATCTGCATTTCCATGCTCATTGGCTGAACAAAATCTGATAGCTGTGTAACCACGCTGTCGAAATGGGATGTGGTCTCCTGCCCTTCCCGTCCTGTCTTCCTGATTCATCACACGCACCTTCATGGGCACACTGGCAACACCAGCATACTGCTCCTGGTTAAATATTTTAATCGACCTGGCAAGTGATCTGTGCAGCTGGGAAAATGTACCCTGTGAGAAAATGCGGACATGCGTACTGTCAATATGATCTTCAAAAGGGCAGCTCGGTGGCGACGAAGTGGCTCCGCAGTAGATTCCACCTACCACATCATTGTTTTGTACTGCTCTTATCTGTATCCCATTATCCTCACAGTATTGCGCGAAAGCATTTGCACCATAAAGCCCCTGTTCCTCAGCAATTGTTAGCATAAACACTATGGTGTGCTTGAATGTAAAGCTGCTCATCACACGCGCCAGCTCCATTACCAGTGCTGATCCGCTGGCATTGTCTTCTATACCGTGTGCTTTGCAAGTAATATCACAGCCATCTTCACAACGGCTGTCGATGTGGCCTTCTATGATTATTATAGACTTATCCGCGGTGTCTGAACCCGGTAGTACGGTAAATATATCGCGATGCTCACTCATTCCGCAAATGACCTGGTCAAATTGCAGATAGGATGTAAGCAGGCGATCTTCGCTCGCCGCGGAAAACGACTCAAATTTGCTGTGTGCCCACCTTCTTGCGGCTCCTATACCTGTTGTAGCAGAAACAGTATCAGAACCAGAGTTTCTATTGTGGAAGGTACCCAGCTTACGTATGTAGCTGTATAGCGAATCAGTCGATACATTTGATATTGCGTCACAAATAATCTGATGGTGGTCAGAAATTACCTGGAGGTGGCGGTGTAATTCAAAGGGTTATAGTTCCCTTTGAGTATTTGATCTGCCTCAGCTTTGGTTACAAAGATATTGGTTGGGACCTGGCCAACCACTGAGCTTACCGCGAACAATGCCAACATTATGAGCGTTGAAAACCCCCTCATACCACTTGTTTAAGTTGATGTAAGTTAGGCCTTATTATCGAGGAATTCAATTATCGCATCGTAGATACTTTGCAAATCCTCTTCAGAAATTATATACGGGGGTAAGATGTATATGATATTACCCAATGGCCGAAGGATAATTCCTTTACCGATAAAATGATCGTAGATAGAATCACGGATATTGCTAAAATAAGAGGTGCCTCCATCTGTATTCAGCTCTATGGCGATTATCGTTCCCCTCTGTCTCACGTCTTTGATGTTTGCCAGTCCGGTTAATCGCTCCGCAAATTTCTGATGCTGTTTCCCAATCCTATCCACAGCAACCCAGGTTTCTTCCTCATCATATAAGTCGAGGCTGGCACACGCTGCAGAACAAGCAACGGGGTTGGCCGTATAGGAATGGCCGTGAAAGAAGGTCTTGAGCTTATCATCCGAATAAAAGGCGTCGTACATCTCCGCTGAGCTAGATGTTGCCCCCAGTGCCATGGTACCACCAGTAATTCCCTTAGACATGCAAATGATATCTGGATCTACTGTCATGTATTCAGAAGCGAAGTATTTTCCAGTACGCCCAAAACCTGTCATCACTTCATCAGCAATGGTTAGAATATTGTTAGACCTGCATATGGTAAGGAGAGCATCTAAGGCTTCTGGTTCATACATAATCATGCCGCTGGCACCCTGAATGAGTGGTTCGTAAATAAATGCAGCGAGATTGTCCTTTTCGCGCTCAATCAGCTCATTCAATTGTCTGCTTGAAGCATTTTCCGACCCTGGTGTTGGAACCTCAATAAATTCCACCTCAAATAGCAGTGATTCAAATGGAGCGACAAAGGCCCCTCTGCCTGATACAGACATGGCACCAAATGTATCACCATGATAGGCGCCGTGAAAAGCAATTATTTTGTTCTTCTGCTGTCCCTTGTTGTTCCAGAATTGCAGCGCCATCTTGATAGCCACTTCTACGGCTGTTGATCCATTATCAGATAGAAATATGCGCGATTGGTTTTTTGGCAACACTTTCAACAACCTCTCCGCCAGCTCTACAGCTTTTGGATGTGTGAATCCTGCAAACAGCACATGCTCAAGGGTATTCAGCTGCTCAGCAACCTCCTTGGCAATATGCGGGTTGGAGTGCCCCATCGTGTTGACCCACCACGAAGAGATCGCATCGAGGTAGCCATTGCCATCTTCATCGTAGAGCCAGGCCCCCTCACCCCGCACAATACCGATGGGCGACCTGGCCGTTTTCATCTGCGTGTAAGGATGCCACAGAACTTTTAAATCCCTCTCAGATAAGCTCATATTGTCGTGAATTGTTCCGCATACTTACTTACGACCTCAGAATCAATGCTATCCTCCCAGCCAATCCTGCCTAGCTGTTTGACTCCTGTGCTCTCTAAAATTACAGACTCCGTATCGGGATTCTCTTCTCCATTGAATATGATCCCAGCTATTTGAATTCCCCTGTTTTCAAGCACTTCTAATGTCAGCAATGTATGGTTAATACTTCCCAGGTAGTTATGAGATACCACAATGGTTTCTGCTTCTAAATGAGCTATTAAATCAATCACCAATTGATGATTATTTAAGGGAACCATCAGACCGCCTGCCCCCTCGATGATGATATCATTCGATGTATCTGGTAGCA
>DTRI01000193.1:5118-10947 GCA_012966015.1 Flavobacteriales bacterium
CCCTGATGTATGACGGTTTTTTTATTGCTAATCCAGCTCTGAACGCGCATGGAGTCAGTGTTCTCCAATTCTCCGCACTGTATGGGTTTCCAATAATCCGCCTCCAGGGCTTCTGATAAGACCGCAGAAACTACTGTTTTACCAATATCGGTACCTATTCCAGTGACAAATAATCTTCTCATAGGTATTTATTTAACGAATCTCCCAATCCTTCGACCTCCAATTCCGTATTAAATGTATGCAAACAAATCCTCAATCTTTCAGTGCCCCTGGGAACGGTAGGGCTGAGAATTGCCCTCACGTCAAAGCCTTCATTTTGCAGTGATTTAGCCACTGACTTTGCGCGCTCTAAATCGCCAATATTTACGGATACAACAGGACTGAAATCACCGAATGAGGGGATCGATTTATGATATTCTATCTTAGTTTTAAGTAAATTATATAACTGTCTGGACTTAAGCTCTTTAAAATCTTGTTTTGACATTATGTCATAAGCGTTTTTTATCCAAAAAAGGCCGTGCATTGGCAGGGCTGTAGTGTAGATAAAAGAGCGTGAAAAATTGATTAAATAATTGCGTAAATCAGCGCTCCCTAAAACGACTGCCCCGTGCCCTCCTATTGCTTTTCCAAAAGTGTGCACTCGAGCAAATACTTGATCTTCCAAGCCCAGCTCCACTACCCTTCCTTCGCCCTTCATTCCAAAAACGCCGGTCGCGTGGGCTTCGTCAATAATTAGCTGTGCGCCGTACTTTTCACATAAAAAACAGATCTCTTTTAAGGGCGCCAGATCTCCATCCATTGAATAGACGGACTCTACGGCTACAAATACGCGATTCTCAGCGCGTTTAAGTTGCGTTTCCAGATGAGAAACGTCATTGTGGTCAAACGCATATGATTTTGCCAAACCCAGGCGAATACCGTCTCTAATAGAGGCGTGTATCAGCTCGTCGTGAATGATCGTATCATTTCTACCGGGGACAGATGACAGAAGCCCGAGATTGGCATCGTACCCAGAATTATATATTAACCCTGCTTCAGCCTTATGGTAATCCGCAATAAAGGTCTCTAATTCTTCAGCATAGTGCGAATTTCCTGTAATCAACCTCGATCCCGTAGATCCACCTGCCCTGTCCTCTTTCTCCAGCTCAGCATTAACGCTGTCCGCCAGCTCCTTAGACCTCGCAAGGCCCAGGTAATCGTTAGAGCAGAAATCAATCAACTGGTTTTCCTCCGGTAGCTGGCGAAGCAAGCCTTTTGATTTGCGTAGCGCTAATTCAGATGAAATTGTATCGTCTGCTAATGACATGCTCACTTAATTCCAGAATAGCCAGATATTATATTAGACAGCCTCGGGATTAGCTGCTTTTCTCTTAACCGCCTTCTTGGGTGTTAGCCCCAGCACCTTAAACAATTCCATATCCTCATTGAAATCCGGATTTGGAGTGGTGAGTAATTTGTCACCCGCAAAAATAGAGTTGGCTCCGGCCATAAAACACAGGGCCTGGCCTTCATCAGACATGTTCGTCCTTCCCGCAGACAACCTCACTACCGAATGTGGCATAACAACACGCGTGGTGGCAATCATTCTTACCATTTCCCAAATAGATACTGTAGGTTGATCTGCCAACGGAGTACCCTTAACTGGAACCAACGCATTAATAGGCACAGATTCCGGATGTGGATTGAAAGATGTAAGCGTGACGAGCATACCCAGCCTGTCATCAATTGCTTCTCCCATGCCGATAATCCCTCCAGAACAAATTGTCATTCCGGATTTGCGAACATGCTTCAATGTATCAAGACGGTCGCCGTATTCTCGTGTTGAAATAATTTCGCCGTAATGATCTTCGGAAGTGTCGAGGTTGTGGTTATAGGCGTACACCCCTGAGTTGGCCAGGCGCCTTGCCTGCTCTTCGGTAAGCATTCCCAGTGTACAACAGACTTCCATATCCAAGGCATTGACCGCCTTCACCATTTCCAGTACTTTGTCAAAATCACTATTGTCTCTAACCTCACGCCAGGCCGCACCCATACAAAACCTGGATGCACCGCCCTGCTTCGCTTTTTCTGCTGATTCTACCACCTCCTTCAAGGGAAGTAGTTTCTCAACTTCAACGTCGGTATGATACCTGGCCGCTTGCGGACAATAGGCACAGTCCTCAGGGCACCCACCCGTCTTAATAGACAGGAGCGAGCTTACCTGAACTTCTCTGGGATTGTGATGCTCACGATGAATGCTTGCCGCTCGGTAAACCAATTCTAAAAAGGGAGCATCATAGATTTCCCGTAGTTCATCTTTTGTCCAATTATATTTCAAGCTCATCATACATTTATTTGGTATGCAAATATATTACTTAAACAACTTCTTAAAGCGTGTATTTGTAAATTCGTAGAAATATAAAATATTGAAGTTTGAAAATTGATATACTTACGGTACTGCCGAAACTACTGGAAAGCCCCTTTGATCACTCAATATTAAAAAGGGCTCAGGAGAAAGGCATTGTTGACTTGCAGGTGCATGACATTCGGGACTACTCGGCTGACAAGCACAAAGCCGTGGATGACTACACGTATGGTGGCGGAGCTGGTATGGTCTTGATGATAGAGCCAATCGCGAACTGTATCGAATCCCTGAAAGCGAATACTGATTATGATGAGATCATTTACATGAGCCCGGACGGTGAGCTATTGGATCAAAAGCTCGCCAATCAATATTCTCTTTCAAAAAACCTGCTCATATTATGCGGACACTACAAGGGAATTGACGAGAGGATACGCGAGCATTTTATTACCAAAGAAATATCCATCGGGGACTACGTTCTATCAGGTGGAGAGCTGGCGGCGGCTGTTTTCTGCGATAGCATTATAAGGCTGGTACCCGGCGTCATTTCTGACGAAACCTCAGCTCTGACTGACTCATTTCAGGACGGCCTGCTAGCGCCTCCTGTTTATACACGTCCTGCTAATTTCAAAGGAAAAGAAGTTCCGTCTGTTTTGCTGTCAGGGCATCAAGCCGAAATCGATAAGTGGAGGCAGGAGCAAGCTCAGCAAAGAACGAAAGAGCGTCGCCCGAATTTATTGGACTAAAAATAAGTTGCCAATCCGAACTGGAATCCTGCCTTTCTCGCTGCTGGATTGCCAACCAGATCGCGGATCCACTGATATTGGTACACGCCTTTAAATACAAGGCTGGAAGAGGTACGAATACTAAATCCAATTGAGAGTGCAGCTATTTCGTCAAATAACCTTGTCTCCGCTACGAGTCCATTGGGGTCATTAAATTTATCGGCATTAAAATCGACTTTCTCCATTCTTATATTGAAAAGAAGCTGCGACTGATCGAAAACAACAATCTTCTTATCCATAAGTATATAATTCAATTCCAGCCACCCACCCCACTGCCTTTCACCGTACAAGCCAACTAAATCATCTGCTACATCCACAAGTGCGTATACATACTCACCCTGAAGTTTAAATCTATCCACCTCAGTGGTGAGGTCCACTGCGAAGAGCGACAAGTTGTGTTTCGCATCCACTTGCTCCCCCTCTACCCTGTAGTTATTGTAAACGCCCCCATAATAGGACAATCCCAGCTCCCCTATTTTGATATTGCTTATAGAAAACTTAGCATTAACCATGGGTAATCCATTATTGTCTTCCCCAAACATCTCTTCATTCTTGCCCGCAGGAATGAATGTCTTGCCCTCCTCATTCAAAACGATATCTGCCTGAAGGCCATTCACCAGGTATGCATCATAAGAAAATGCCCATTTTGATTTATGAAATTTCCCAAAGAAGCCGAAGCCAACTTCTGAAAGTGTGGAGGGAATGATCATTGTCGATGCTAAAGGCCGATCGATAAAATCCCATTTTGGAGAGTCGTGATTCGCATTGAACAGTCCAATTTGAGGAAGTAAGATTCCCGCACGAAAACTCAATACCTTGTGTATTTCATAGTCAATTTGCGCTGTTTCCAGGGCAATTTCTTCCGTACCATGCTCGAATTCTAATTCTGACAAGATTCTCACCCGCTTACCTAGAGCTGCAAATATGAATATGTTAAACCGGCGCAGCTCCATGCTAAATCCTTCTGTAACTCCGTCTTCCATAAAATAGTTGGTGTTTCCCTCTATATAACCGCCAAGGGCTACTCCTGTTTTACCAAGGCCAATAAACGGACGACCGTAGGAGGCATCCTGGTTCACTGAACTAGAATCTGAAAGATCCACCCTGGTGATTAGCTTCTTCTTCGTAGTGTCGGTCTGTGCATGGCCCATGATCGAGCTCAGAAAGAGTAGCGTTATGACCGTTATTACTCTTCTTATTTTATTGCTCTTTTGGTTATGCATTTTCTGTGCTTAGAGCGAATTTAAAAATGCAATTATCTGATCTTGTTCGGCTTCAGACAATGCGAGAAATAAGGTAGCTGGTCCGTTTGCTTCACCTCCGAGATGAAAACCAACAACTTCTCTAATTGAGGTGGCTCTGCCATCGTGTAAATAGTAGGCAACATTACCCTGACTTTCACTGGCAAGTCCAAGCCCCCACAGGGGTGGAGTTCGCCATTCAGCGCTCTTGGCATCTCCTTCCGGGAAGCCATCATCCAGCAATGGGCCCATATCGTGCAGCAAAAGATCAGTAAATGGATGTATTTCCACATTGCTCAACAATGAAATATCTGATAGAGAAGTTTTCAGTGAGGGTACATGGCATTTTACGCAACCAACTTTTGCAAACAACTGTTCCCCTTCTATAACATCCGCATCATCCAGATCTCTCCTTGTTGGCGCTTTTAACGTTCTCAAATAGAATACCAGGCTCCTCACCACACTTGCTCCTACTTCGGGATCAGGCACGTTATCACCAGACTCGTTACCGGACTGAGGGTTTACAAGATCCACTACATCGAAGTCGGAGGAGATTCCCATGTCCTCTTTTAAAGCAAATACAATTTGGTCTTGAATTGTGATCTCCTTTGCTTTTTTACCATAGCGTCCAACATATTTTCCGGAAGGATTAAGTGTGTGGATATTGCCATCAAATTCGGTATAGTTTTTGGGGCTTAAAAAAGCCACTCTGCCTGATATTCCATCTCCATTTGCATCGAGAGAGTCGGTAAGGTTTAAAATGGTTGAGTCATGCACGGCAGCGAGCAGCCCCATTCCTGTGACAACCGGCGCCAGGCGCTGGGTTTTGTGCGTATACCCTGAAGGCACCGACTCCGGAGTAAAGCCTGCAATAGATCTCTGTTGCATCTGTGCGCCACCCTTATCTTCCATATAATCGAAGGTGGAGCCAACCCACTTACCAAAACGGGTTTCCAGATTTATGGGATGTCCCTTTCCATCACCAATATGACAACCTTCGCAGGCCGTTTGAATGAATACAGGCCCCAATCCCTCCTCGGGAGTGTACACTTTTGCGAATAGCGCATCGCCCACCAGGTGTTTGGCGAGCTGGTCTGAAGACAGCCCATCAATGGGTTCAGCAATAACATCTTCGGAGTCTGGTGCTCCTGGCAGGAGCTTATTACAAGCCGAAACCACCACAAGCAGCATCAGCGGAACAAGTACAACAAGGTATTTATTGGCTTTCATAATTGTCAATCAAATATCAAAATTAATACTTTTTTAGACATCTCTAAAAATATATTTACTTATTTCTAAATATTTTTTACCTTTGCCCTAAATGAATACGCTCGCGGAAGAAAATTATCTAAAGGCCATCTACCTGCTTTCCGGGGAGGATGGCAATGGCGTCAGCACCAATGAAATCGCCAGGCAGATCAGGACGAAGGCTTCTTCCGTTTCAGACATGCTTCAAAAGCTT
>DTRI01000193.1:10957-11311 GCA_012966015.1 Flavobacteriales bacterium
ACTAACCAACTACGAGAAATACAAAGGCGCCACCTTAACCAAATCCGGGAAAAAAATTGCTTTAAAAATTCTTAGAAAACACCGGCTTTGGGAGCTGTTTTTGGTCAATAAGCTAGACTTCAAGTGGGATGAAGTTCATGAAATTGCCGAGCAGCTGGAACATATAGTTTCGCCGGAAATGGTAAACAGATTGGACAAATTTCTGGACTACCCCAAATACGATCCACATGTCGACCCAATTCCCGATAAAAATGGCAACATCCGTGTGAGGAAAGAAGTATTTCTATCGGATCTAAATAAAAACCAGCATGCACGGGTTGTTGGCGTAAAGGATTCATCACCAAGCTTTTTACA
>DTRI01000194.1 GCA_012966015.1 Flavobacteriales bacterium
CGACAAGGGACGGGGGCTGGAGAATTCCTTCACCCAGGTCCCCTTTCCCTGGTTTCAATCCTGGTTAACTCAATATGATTCCCATGCGTAAGAATGTCATATAGTCTGCAAATGAAAGACCATATGTTTGTTGTCAGGTTTCTTATAGCAGCTCTTTTTTTATCAATAGCAGGGCTTCCTGTTTCTTTATCCCAAACAGCACCTTCCAGATATTGGGTGCAGTTCACCGATAAGAACAGCACTCCCTATACAATAAACAATCCTGCAGCATTCCTCTCGCAAAAATCAATAGACAGAAGGACCAATCAAGGAATTTCAATTCAAGTCAATGACCTTCCCGTCGATCCTGCCTACATAGCTGCTGTAGTAAATATTGGCGTTGCTCTTCTCAATAAATCCAGGTGGTTCAATGCAATAACCGTTTATACTACCGACTCATCGAAATTGGATAGTATAATCAGTTTACCATTTGTGATGCGGCTCGATACGGTAGGCAAGCACAAAAACCCATTGTTGGATAATCCCCAGAAAGCCGTGCCCATTGATTCCAAATGGAAATTGGAATCTACATCTTTAAATAAGGTGTCTTTAACCGCTGCTGGTTATACAGATTATGGCAGCGCTTATGACCAGGTTGCGATGCTAAAGGGAGATATAATACATTCTCAGGGATATAGAGGTGAAGGTATGACCATTGCCATTTTGGATGCAGGGTTTAAGAATGCAAATACCAATCCCGCTTTTGACGGTGTTATGGCTGACAATCGAATTATCGAAACCTGGGATTTTGTATCAGGGAATGACAGTGTATATGACAATGGCCCGCACGGATTGTGGGTGTTTTCAATAATTGCGGCAAATATTCCTGGAAGCTTGGTGGGAACTGCA
Organism: Flavobacteriales bacterium; assembly: GCA_012966015.1. Lineage (GTDB taxonomy): Bacteria > Bacteroidota > Bacteroidia > NORP154 > NORP154 > NORP154. The sequence continues at coordinate 889 of DTRI01000194.1, forward strand.
CCCAAGGCAAATTACTTATTGCTGAGGACCGAGGACACGGGCTCTGAATACGCTATTGAGGAGGATAATTGGGTTGCCGGCGCTGAATTTGCTGATAGTGCGGGAGCAGATATATTGAGCACGTCATTGGGTTACACGGTCTTCAATGATTCTATTCAAGATCATACTTACCTCGACATGGATGGAAACACGACGCGAATCTCCATAGGATCAGACATTGCCGCATCCAAGGGAATGCTGGTGGTTACAGCAGCAGGGAATAAAGGCAGCTCCTCGTGGAATTATATTGTTGCGCCAGCGGATGCAGATAGCGTGTTGTCAATCGGTGCTGTTGACGTTAACAGGAATTATGCGAGTTTTAGTTCGGTTGGCCCGACCTCGGACGGAAGAGTAAAACCCAATGTTACATCGATGGGAGCTGGCACTGTCACCATTACTGACGCCGGTGGTTTACAGTCTGGTAGTGGCACCTCATTTGCCGCTCCGCTCATATCCGGCATGGCAGCATGCTTGTGGCAAGCCAATCCAGCCGCAACGAGTATGGAAGTTCTGAAGGCTATTGAAGAGAGCTCCAGCCAATACTCTAACCCGGACAATCAACTTGGCTATGGAATTCCAAATTTTTCACTGGCCAATTTGCTGTTGTCCGGATTAAATGTAGAATCGGATACTGACAATGACGGTATTCCCGATCTGGTGGATTATTGCCCTGGCACGCCTTATCCGGCAGTTGTAGATGCTTATGGTTGCCCCATCGAGTTCACCGTGGACAATTTTGTAAATCTATTACCCAATCCCCTGGCGGGCAACAGCAGCTTTGTTTACTATGCTGAAATAACAGAGGCAATTGTATTGGAGCTGATAGACATGGGCGGAAAGAAAGTACATGTACAAGAAATTGCGTTAACGGGTAAGAGCTACAATGTTATCAACCTCTCCATACCCAATCTGTCTCAGGGTTTGTATGTTATTGTGGTGAGCTCAGCGTTGAATTCATCCAGGCGAAAGATATTCAGGCAATAGACGCTATTTAACTCTGAAGCTCAACAATTTTTGGTCCTGAATAAAGCATTCGAGGAGATCATCCTTTACTACTTTTCCAACACCCGCTGGTGTTCCTGTGTAGATCAGATCCCCAATTTTTAAGGTGAAGTACCTGGAAACATGGGCTATGATTTGGTCAAAAGAGAAGAGCATGTCTTTGGAATTCCCTTGTTGTACGATCTCGCCGTTCTTCTCTAGCCTAAAATCCAGGCCGTTTATGTTATCAAATGAATTTTTACTGAGAAAGCTTCCGAGTGGCGCTGAGCCATCAAATGCTTTTGCTTTTTCCCAGGGCAGCCCTTTGGTTTTATGTTCTTGCTGAACATCACGTGCGGTAAAATCAATTCCAATACCTATTTCCGCAAAGTATTTATGGGCAAAGTTTTCAGCGATGTTCTTTCCTAATCGAACAATCTTAATAACCAGCTCGACTTCGTGATGGATTTCACTTGAATGGTGAGGAAGAAAGAAGGGCTCATTTTTATGGATCAACGCCGTGTCGGGCTTTAAAAAAATGACAGGTTCTTCGGGAATGGGATTGTTCAGCTCTTTCGCGTGTTCGCTGTAGTTTCTCCCGATACAGATTATTTTCATTGTTTTACTTAGTGAGTTATTCTTTCTCTTATCTCTTTCAAAATCTTCTTTGTATACAACGGGAAATCTCCTCTCATGATCCAGCTAAAGTAGGAGGGGTCTTTCTCTAATACCTCCTCAACGGTAAGTCCTTTGTGTTTGCCAAAATTAAAGACCTCTACATTTTCGGCATTGAACACAATGCGTCCGGCAAAATCAGCGAACTTATTAAAGCTGGAAAATTCTGCCAGGCTTTTCACATCATTTTCTATTAATGTCGGCTGATCTTCTTCTTCACTGTTATAGGAAGCACCAACATACTTATCTATTTGAGCCTTAAGCACTTCAAATGTGGCTTGAACATCATTCATTGCGTCGTGTGCCCCTTCCAAGATATTGCCGGTGTAATACTTATGGGCTGCTTTTAATGTTCGCTTTTCCATCTTGTGAAAAATGGTTTGAACGTCGATCTTCTCCCGGCCACTCATATCGAGATACATTTCATTCCGCAGGAATTCTTCCATCAAGAGCGGAATGTCAAAGCGGTTTGAATTAAATCCAGCCAAATCACAGTTTTCCAAAAAGGACGCTATTTTATCACCTGCTTCCGCAAATGTAGGCTGGCCCACCACGTCTTTATCATAAATACCATGTATTTCAGACGCTTCCACAGGAATATCTACCTCAGGATTTATTAAGCTCATGTACTTTTCCTCTGTTCCGTCAGGATATACTTTTAAAATCGCGATCTGAACGATTCTGTCTGAAGAAATATTTACACCCGTGGTTTCAAGGTCAAATATTGCCAGTGGTTGTAAGAGGGTAATGTTCATCATAATTGGTAGTTTTATTCTGGTTGAAGCTTGATAATTTTTAATGTCATCGGCTCAGAATATTCGCTGTTCGAGAAGTCGATGTGTTCTGTGTATGTCTTATAGCCATCAGCCTCAATAAAAAGCTCATAAGAACCGGGGCTATTGATTACGATTGTGTAAAAACCGGTGTTTCTATTGGCAGAAAAGTTCAGTGGTTGTTTGAGTAGTTCTCCTTCAATAGATATATACGCGTCGAGAATTAATGGATTTTCCTGATCAGCAGTTGGCAACTGCATTCGTATTATAAATTCTTTCGGAAAAATAATCCTGTATACATCTAAATCACCGAATCCGTCTTGTCGCCATTGAGAGATATAGGCTCTATATCCATCTTCAGAGAAGGAGATATTCATGTTATCATAGGCTGTATTAATAGGGTAGCCAATATTTTCTGGGGCAGACCAGCTATTTGTTTCATAATCCCAGCTACTGGTAAAGATATCGTAACCACCCATGCTATTATGGCCTTGCGAGCAGAAATAAAGTGTTTGCCCATCACCAGACAAGGTCGGGAAATCCTCGTTGTACTGAGTGTTGAGAGCCGGCCCCAAATTTTGAGGAAGGGCCCACTCATTGTTTGGTAGCTTGCGGGTCATGTAAAGATCATGGCCACCATATCCGCCGGGTCTATCGCTTGTAAAGAACAGTGTGCTGCCATCGGCAGAAATTGATGCAGAGGTTTCCAGGCTTGAAGCGTTGACTGTTGACCCCATCTTTACCAATCTCTCGAATCTCTTGTTGATACGTACAGATGTATAAATATCACCATAGGATTTAATATTATCGAAATAGATAAACAATTTTCTTGCATCGTTTGAGAGGCCGACCACCTGATCATCAAATTCGGAATTTACCAATGCTCCGATCTGTTTGGCTTTTTGGAACGAACCATTAATGTTTTCGGAGTAATATATATCAGATTGATAAAACCCATCAAATTCTATCGCGCCCGTTCTTCTCGAAGTAAATACTATGTAGGATTCATCTTTTGCAACAAAGGGATAGTAATCAGGTTTTGCTGAGTTTATCAGCTCTCCGAGATTCTCAAAAGTTACGTCAATAGGATTTTTGATCAAGATTTTGGCGGTTTCACATGTCTCTAACTTTCTTGCCACTTCATCGTGCTTTTTACCTTCAGAAATAGAGTCATATATTTTATAGTATTCAATTGCCTCATTAAAGCTATGGGCGAATTGGTATGCCTTAGCCAGATCATAGTATACTTCTGCGTCGAATTTCGGTTGATTAATTACCCGTTTTAAGTAGGGAATGGCCTTGGTCTTATCTATATTGGAATTCAGATAGCATATTCCGATTTTGTGGTTGAATTCTATATTAAATTTCTCTTTTTGCAGTAACTTCCTATATATGGGGATTGCATGTGAATAGTTCCTGTGTTTAAAATGCTCATTTGCCGCTTTTGCGTCCATAAACTGTGCAGTTGAATCTACTGCATAGCACATTGCTAAACACATGAAGATTAACAGGTATTTATTTAGGCAGTTCAATCTGACAGATAAGTTAGGATGCCCTATAATAGGCAAAAATAATACCATTAAACGTATAATACGATAAGTAACATGGATTACTCGTCAGAGACAAAAACGTAGTCTTTGGATATTTCTGCCTTAAATGAACTTTTTCCCCGCAGTTCGAAGTCTTCAGTGATAGATTCAAAGTTGGGCACATCTACAAACACAGTATAGTTTCCTGGCGGAAGAATAATTACATACCTGCCGGAATTGGAGGGTGTGTATCTATATTCAGCCATGTTATTTTTGTCAGTGACAATGAGCAACGCTTCGGCAATTGGCTGGTATAAATACTTGATTTCTGGTGCCTCATAGTTTGGAATTTTTACAAGCGTGTTTTTCACCCACCTAAATTTATATTGATCTTTATTCTTGGGGTACTTTTTGGATGAAAACACCTTGCGCTGACCGTTAATCTCGAAGTATATAGACGTTTTATATGTATAACCTGGATCGACTTTTACTTTTTTCGTTTCTGTTAGCTTCCAATTACTATCAAACCAGGGATGGCATTCTTCCGGAATGGTAAGCTTTTTGTCACCTTTCTTATAAATGTGAAATGTTTTGTAAGTGCTATTGTCCAACATTTTTTTAAGGGTAACTGATCCGGTAATTGCCGTTAACTTGGGTTCTATTTTGTTGAATGTAACCCGATATATATCCAAATCGCCAAATCCTTCCTTGCGATACGCAGAGATATAGGCATATCTACTTCTTTCTTTTTGTGTGCCAGCATCCCAAATCTCAGGAAAACAAATATTCATATTATCTTCCGCCGTATTCAGGGGGTATCCCAAGTTGGCAGGAGTAGACCAGCCGCTGGTTTCGGGGTCTCTTTCTGCCTTAAACAGATCGTACCCGCCCATACTGGTATGGCCTTCTGAGCTGAAATACATTGTATTGCCATCAACAGAGATTGCGGGGTACTCTTCGTTGTATTTGGTGTTGATGTTGGGCCCCAGGTTCATCACTTCACCCCAACTACCGTCAGGCATTAATGTGGACACGTAGAGGTCCATCCCCCCAAAACCTCCTTTTACGTTGCTGGAAAAATAAAGTAGCTGTCCGTCAGCAGTTATGGTTGCGGATGTTTCCAGCGATGTTGGTGTGTTAACTAAGTCGCTGAGGGCTGTTATAGGACGCAACGATCGCCCCTTTCGCTTAGATACATAGATGTTGGCATAGATATTTTGATACACATCATCTACAAATATGAGAACGTTTTTACCATCGGGTGATATTCCCGCTACTTCTTCATCTGATTCTGAATTGATAGCGCCTACATTGGCCGCTCTTCCAAACGCTCCATTTTTCACCCGCGACATGTACACGTCTGAAAAATGGTATCCGTCATAATCCAGATAGCTTCCTTTATTCCCTTTTCTTCGGGAGCTGAACACTACGAACGATTCGTCATTTGGCACTCGGGGTGTAAAGTCCGGGTACGGTGAGTTTACGTTTTTTCCTAGGTTCTCAAATGAAATATCCAAAGGATATTTGATCAGCTCTTTGCCGTTGTAACACATTTCAATCTGCCGCGCTGCTTTTGCTACATCGGCCATATTGGTCGTTCTACTCTTATAACTGCTGTAAATTTTTATGGCCTTGTCGAACTCCAACTCGAGATGATAAGCTCTTCCCAGATCAAATATCGCCTCAATATCGTGTTTCGGTTTAGAACAAACCTCTTCGAGCAATGGTATGAGCTTAGACTTGTCAACGTTAAGATATAGATAGCATTGTGCCAGCTTGTACTTGTTGTCCATGTTATCAGGGTCTTCTGCGACCATTTTAACATATTCTGGCAATGCATTAATAAAATTTTTGCTCCTAAATAATTCCTTTGGAGATAAATCGGCTTCGTCGGAAAGGTTTCCCGCTCTGGAAGCATTGAATCCAATAATCAAGCAAATGAGAATTGACAGCAAAGCCCATCTTCGGGTATGAGCAGAGGCATTTGAGCCCAGCATGTATATTGATCTCATCGTCCGCGTTCTTATCGTAGAAAAAGGAAATAGCCCGCTTTATTTCTGATAAAGATACAAAATTCAAAGAAAATTAGCTGTAAATGTAAGTTGTGGCGAAGCGCGGTTGTTTGAGTTCTAGTTCACCTGTATCTCGACATATTGATACTTCTCATAAAGAATACGATTATCGACAGCGTCGTTGCCATACTCAGGTCCTTGAACCATGCTACTCATATCAATATGAATATTGCCCATATCAATATCCAGTTCCTTCAAGCTGATAATGAGTGTTTCTTTTGCGGCTTCTGCTCTTTTTTTGGCAAGGTTTTCATTATTGTCAAATTTTTTTGTTGGCACTTTTGATGCACTTCCTATAACTATCAAACGGGCACTTCCATTTTGTTCTACGAGGAGGATTATTGACTTCAGGAACTTCTGATATTGTTTCTCTCCTCGATTAATATTCCTGACATTATAATTGAAGAAACGCTGATATGGTGCAACACCTTCTTTGGTAACAGCCGACAATTCTTCTGATTCAGGCTCATCCATGCTTGTTCCGGTTTCTCTTTCACTAGATTCTGCTACATTTGGATTGGCCGCTACAGCAGGCTCTTTATATTCTTGTTCTATTGATTTCGCGTCATTCAGCTTATAGCCGAGCAATTCAACTGGTTTTAGGCCTATGGACCTCTCTATCTCCTGATAAGCAGACTCTTCGGGAATAAAAATATGTTCGGTTTGCAAAATGCTATCCCCAACATTGTAGAATATGGTGTAGTCCCTGTCTGGTGGAAGAACAATAATATATTTTCCCGTGGTTGAGTTGGGCTTGAATAGTTGGGGTGGGGCTTCCATGTCCGAATTATCATAAACCAGAATATTTGATTCCATGACCTCGCCTTCTACATCCGTAATGAACATGACTCCTTTAAGAACAGTTAGCGCTATTTCTTCAAAGTCCTTAAAAACAGCCATATAAATATCATGTGCGCCATAACCTGAGGTGTCCACTGATGAATAATACGCCCGTTTCCCATCCGTACTGGGTATATAGAAAATATCATCGTGTGTAGTATTAATAGGGTAGCCAATGTTCATCGGTTCAATCCAGGTGTCGTCTTTCAATAATTCAGAGAAGAATATATCAAATCCACCCATGGATTTATGGCCCATTGAACTGAAGAATAAGAGCGTTCCATTGGGGTGCATATAAGGTGCGTCCTCATCGGCTGCAGTATTGATCTTATCTCCTAAGTTTTCTGCCTTTGCCCATTCTCCATTGGGTAATTTTTTGCATTTGTAAATGTCCCTGCCACCATATCCGCCGGGGCGATCACTAACAAAATATAGGATTTCTCCATCTGCAGAAACAGAGGCATGAGTTTCCCAACCATTGCTGTTGACATTATCAGATAGCTTGTCTGGTACGGTCCACGTGTCACCTATCAGGTAGCTTTGGTAAATATTTCCATCACCCGCTTCATCCTTGTAAATAAATAAGCGTTGCCCATCCGCTGAGAGGCCGATAGCCGCGTCGTGATCTGGTGTATTAATTGTGGTACCAATGCTTACAGCAGCCGACCACGTTCCCATGTCCTGATATGAAATGTAGATATCTTCGAAATAGCGGCCATCAATATCTGTTATGTTGCTTGTTCCCCCTTCTCTTCTTGATGTAAAAATCAAAATAGTTTCATCCGCATTTATGACCGGACAAAAATCTGAATACTTGGTATTGATGCTCTCTCCCAGATTTTTAATTTCTACGTTTATGGGAGAGGACATCTGGATCTTGGCATAGTTGCACTTCTTGATTTGTTCGGCCGTATTTTCTTGCATGTAGTGTTTTTTATGCAATAAAGCCTGATATCTCTTATAAGTACCAATAGCTGCATCTAGCTGGTAGTTTAGATGATAAGCAGATGCGAGGGCATAATACGCTTTTAAGGGAGCATTAATCTCAGTGTAAGCCAAATCATCATAGTTTTTTGTTGCATGCTTTACAGCCGCTTCTAAGTAAGGAATTGCCTTGTCTCTATTATTTGCAGAATTTAAATAACACAAGCCAATGCGGTAAGCAATGTTGGCATTACCTGGCTCCATTGTATCTAATTGCAGGTAAGGATGCAGCGCTAGATGATAATTTTCAAATTCCAGATGATATCCGGCCTCTGTAAACAGTCCTTTATAGCTCTTTTTATCTGAGGATTCTTCCTCTATAGGTTCTTGCGATTCAGCTGGTAACGGTGAAAACAGGAAGGCTAAAACGAATAACGCAGCGCATTTACCAACCTTTATCAATATAGAGTATTTCAAGCTTCAATCTTACTTCACAGAAATTTTGACATACTGATACTTCTCATAATTGGCTCTGTTCTCTATTGCATCTTTATTGAAATCAGGACCTTGCACAAGAGGATTGATATTTACATCAACAGAAACAGTTACACCGGTTGCTTTTAATGAGCTGAGTAAGGTAGCCTTTGCTGTTTCTCCTCTCGTCTTAGCCAAGTTTTCGTTCGTTCCGTATTTTTCTGTTGGCACTTTCGAGGCGCTGGCTTCTATGGTCAATGTTAAATCACCGGATTGTTTTGCAAGTTTTGCAAGATCGTCAACCAATGTTTTGTATGAGCTGCTATTCGTTTTTATTGACTTCACGTTGTAATTGAAAAACTCTTGAAAAGCTTTCACAATTACAGGTTCTACCACTTCAGGCGCCTCCACAACCTCGGGAGTCTCCACAACCTCGGGAGTCTCCACAACCTCAGGAGTCTCCACAACCTCTGGGGTTTCAGTAACTTCAGCGGTTTCTGTAACCCCAGAAGTTTTGGTATCGAGCTTTCCGTCAAGGGTAATTGACTTCTCAATTTCTTGATAATTAGAATTATCCGCTAATTCCAATTTTTCTTCAGCAATAGTGGAGTCATCGAGCATATAAACTACTTCATAATTATCCCCTTCCGGAAGAACTATCAGGAATTTACCTGTTTCTGAATTGGGCTTATATTCTATTTCTTTTCCGGTAGCTTTATCTTTTACGATGATTTTCGCATCCAATGGAATTCCTTCCAGATTTGAAACAGCCATTGTTCCCTTCAATATGGTCAATGGAATTTCTTTGTTATCGGTTAGCTCAATCATGTAGATATCTTTTTCTCCATATCCTTTTTCTACGTTAACTGATGAGTAGTAAGCTCTTTTACCATCGGGAGTCTCCACATAAAAAATATCATCATTGGTTGTATTGATAGGATACCCCAGGTTTTTAGCGGGACTCCAGTTGCCATCATCACCCAATTCAGAGAAGAAAATGTCAAATCCTCCCATGCTCTCATGACCCATGGAGCTGAAGTATAAAATTTTCCCGTTAGGGTGAATAAATGGTGCGTCTTCCTCGTAGGGAGAATTAATGTTTTCACCCAGATTTACCGCTTCTGACCATTCGCCAGTAGGAAGCATCGTGCTTTTGTAGATGTCTCTTCCCCCAAATTGGATTCCACCTTTTACCTTTCGGTCACTTACAAAATACAGTGTTTGTCCGTCAGCAGAAATACTTGCATGCGTTTCCCATTCATCAGAATTTACATTATCCGACAACCTATCCGGAACAGTCCATATGTCACCCATCAAATAACTTTGATAGATATCTCCGCCGCCATCGGGTTTGTAAACAAAAAGACGTTGCCCGTCAGCGGATAATCCTATTGCTGCATCGTGTTCGCCTATCTGGTTAATACTCGATCCAATAGCTTCAGGAGCTCCCCAGGTTCCGTCATTATTATGCGAAACATATATGTCTTCAAAAAATGTCCCATCTAACTCCACATTGGCTTCACCTGCCCCTTTAACCTCTCTTCTAGAAGTAAAGATGAGCATGGATTCATCTGCGGTGAGAATTGGCGCAAAATCAGCGTCCTTCGTATTAATACCCTTTCCCAGGTTGGTTATCTCTACATTGACCGGATTGGCAATCTGCTTTTTGGCAAAATTGCACATTTCGATCCTTCTGATAATGTCTTCTTGTTTATAGTGTTTCTTATTGAGTAGTGCACCGTATCTTTTGTAAGTGCCTATTGCGGTATCAATTTGGTTATTGAGATGGTAGGCCTTTGCAAGCTCCCAATAGGTGCTAAGTGGCGCGTTCTTTTCGGTGAATGAAAGATCATCGTAGTTTTTAGAAGCGCTTTTTAACGATCTCTCCAGATACTTGATAGCCCTTGATTTTTCATTCGCAGATTGCACATAGCAGAAACCGATCTTATACAGCGTATTTCCATTGTCAGGCTGCATGGAATCCATTTGCAAATAAACGGGCAACGCGAGGTTATAACTTTTAAACT